>NZ_QKOB01000001.1:300000-547669 GCF_003226535.1 Meiothermus sp. Pnk-1
TTGGGGGTCGTAGTAGCCCACGGCCAGAAACTGACCTTCGGCGCTGTAGACCTCGGCCATTCCGGCCTGGGGGGGAACTTCCTGGAGTTCGTCGGCAAAAAGCCCCGGATAGAAATTGCGTACTTTTTTGTCTTTGCCTGCTTTGGCGACGGCCCGTTGCACGGCTAAAGCATACGAAAAACCCCTTCCCTTGTAGGGAAGGGGCCTGGGTTTGGTGGGCCGTGCAGGACTTGAACCTGCGACCAAGAGATTATGAGTCCCCCGCTCTGACCAGCTGAGCTAACGGCCCACGCGCAGACTACTTTAGCAGGAGATGGCGCCGGGCTCAATCCGGTAATTTGCCATGTCCTGGGGTCGTACGCCAAACGCAACCAACCTAGCGGGGAAGCCTACGCCCCTTGTTGCCAGACCACTCAGGGCTTGTGAGGAGGTTCGAAGGGAGGGTGGCGGTCTTGCCCGGTGATCTGGTCCTCGAGCTCCCCGATGTATGCGGCCAGGGTGTTCCCGGCTTTCTCAATGGCCTCGCGCAGGCTCGCCTCGAGCTGTTCGAGCCGCGCGAGCAACTGGCGGTTATCTACCTGCTTCATGGCCTCAAATTCGGCCTCGAGGTACTTCTTGAGTTCGCTAAAACGGCTGGCCTCGGCGTCGTCGGCCAGCTTGCGCTGGGCCAGGAGTTCGCGGGCGTATTTCTTGACCTCGAGCAGGGCCGACTGCTCCAGGCCGATGCTGTAGAGGAAGTATCCGATCACGAAGATCCCCATCAGGACGAGCAGGACCAGCCCAAAGGGGGCCTCTACCCGGGTCACCAGGAGCGAGAGGCTTTCGCGCTTGGTGAACAAGGGCCAGTTAAACCCGGCAAACAGGCCCATCAGCACGATGATCAGAAGCAAGATGGTATTGCGCGCACGCATAGAGGCACCTGAACTCCGGGATTATACCAAGACGGCTCGGCCTCCGCCGGGCGGGATGAAGTATTGTGGAGTGGATGCGCTTGTTATGGGTAGGATGGCTCCTCGTCGGTTGGGGCGTGTGGCTCGCGGCTGCGCAAGGAGAGGTCGTTCGGGTCGCTGGCCTGAATATCGAGCACGATCCCAGGCTGCCCAGATTTGTTTCGGTGGCAGCGGATGGGCTATCGGTGCGCTTTCAAGCCGAAGAGAACTCGATCAAATGGGCCCTTGTCCAGGCTGAGGGTAAAAATTACCCCATGCACCGACAGCTTGAGTACGAGGGCAACGAGGTCTGGCGGGTGGTCCTTCCCGCTGGCGTAAAGCGCTACCGCATCCGCCTCGAGACCGCCCGGAATAAGCCCGCCGTGATCGGTCCCTTTGACGTGAATCATCCGTTGGTGGGCCTGGACTGGGTAGGGAAGAGCATCGGCTACCAGGTCTTTCCCGAGCGCTTCTGGAACGGCGACCGGACTAACGACGCGCGGGCGCTCGAGACCGACGAGTACCGCTTCAACGAGACCTGGAACCAGAACCCCCAGGCGACTAAGCCCTACCTATCGAACTGGAACGACCCACCCGGCGAGCTGCACTGCTGCCACCAGTATTTCGGCGGCGACCTGGCCGGGTTCCTGGAGAAGCTCCCCCACCTCGAGGCTTTGGGGGTTAAGCTCATCTACTTCAACCCGCTTTTCGACTCCGGCTCGGTCCACGGCTACGACACCCACGATTACTACCGGATCTCCCCCAAGTTTGGCGACGAGGCCCTTTTGCGACGAGTTTTGGACCAAGCCCACGCCAGAGGGATGCGGGTGGTGTTCGACTTCGTACCCAACCACACCGGCCTGGGCTTCTTTGCCTTCCAGGATGTGGGGAAAAACGGGCGGGCCTCCCAGTACTGGAACTGGTACACGATTGGGCGATGGCCGTTCCGTCCCGGCGATGCCTCGGCCTACGAGACCTTTTCGGGGGTGGGAAGTCTACCCAAGCTCAACACCGCCAACCCCGAGGTGAAAAAGTATCTGCTCGAGGTGGCCGAGCACTGGATGCGCTTCGGCTTCGACGGTTTGCGCATCGACTACCCGCAGGGCATCGTCAACCGCGAGGACTTCTACCGCGACCTGCGCCGGGTGGTGAAAGGGGTCAAACCCGATGCCTACATCGTGGCCGAGATCTGGGCGCGGGACCCCAGCTGGCTGCAAGGCGACCAGGCCGATAGCCTGATGAATTACGCCCTCGGGCGGGAGATCGTGCTGCGCTTTGCCCGGGGTGGTGGGGTGGCCTTATACAGCGGGCGGCGGGCCTTGGCCGATCTGGGGCGCATCTACGCCGACTACCCCGAGGCGGTGGTGGGCCAGGGGTGGAACCTCATCGGCTCGCACGATACTCCCAGGGTGCTCACCGATTTGGGTGGGGGCGCCCTGGGCGATACCCCATCGCCCGAGTCCCTGGCCCGGCTGCGCTTGGCGATGGGCTTGCTCTACGCCCTCCCCGGGATGCCGATCTTTTTCCAGGGGGATGAGTGCGGGTTTACCGGAGAGGCCGGGCAGTACCCGGTCAACGAGCTGTACCGCTACCCGCTCCAGTGGGACCGATGCAACCCGGAGGTGCTGGCTTTTTACCAACGGCTCGGCAAGGTTCGGAACAGCCTAGCCGCCCTGCAGGGTCCGGCCTTTCGGGCTTATATGGGGGAAGGGGCAGTTCTGGCTTTTCTGCGCGGCGAGCCGGGGCAGGAGGTGGTGTTGGCAGCTTTCAACAAGGGCGGCGAACCAGCCAACCTGGCCCTTCCCGGTGGCACCTGGCGCGATGTCCTGAGCGGCCAGACCTTCCAAAGCCAAGCAGAACTCCCAGCGATTGGTTTTCGCTATCTCGTAAGGGCCACGCCGTAGCAGCGCTGCTCGCGCGAACATGGCCACGAATGGCCGTTTCTCCCTGGCCTAGGCCATCGGGGGCTTGGTACACTTCTGCTTATGGAGCTCTCTCCCGATGAATCCCCAAAAGCCGCTTCCGAAGGGGTTAAGGACGTCTGGCCGAGCTTGTTAGGAGTGGTGCCATTTGGCCTTATCGCCGGGGCGGCGGGAACTGGGGCGGGGCTCAGCGTGTTGCAAACGGTGACTTCCTCGGTGTTGCTTTTTGCCGGAGCCTCGCAACTCGCGGCCTATCAGCTCATGGGGGCGGGGGCTCCTGGGCTGGTGATCGTTTTGACGGTGGCCGTGGTCAACCTGCGGTACGTGATGTACAGCGCTTCGTTGGCCCAGTACCTGGTGGGCTGGAAACCCTGGTGGAAGATCCTAGGGGCGTATATCCTGGTGGATCAGATGTATGCCTTGGCGCTTCACCGCTTTCGCGAAGGGCACTTCTCGAGGCCCCTGCCCCGCTGGGTCTACTACATCACCGGCTCAGCGCTGACCTGGCTGGTCTGGCAGCTCGCGGTGTTGATGGGGGCTTGGCTGGGGGCTAAGGTGCCCCCCTCCTGGTCGCTAGACTTCGCCATCCCGCTTTCCTTCATGGCGATGGTCTTCGCGGCTATCCGGGATCGCCCTACCGCGCTGGCGGCCCTAGCGAGTGGGGTGGTGGCGATGGTTGCCGCGACCCTACCGTACAACCTGGGATTGATCGTGGCTGCGCTGGTGGGGATCGGGGTGGGGATGGGGCTCGAGCGGAGACAGCATGGATGAACTGATCCTCTGGGGTACGATTGTTGTCTCCGGCCTGGTGACTTTTGCCCTGCGCTACTCGTTCATTGGCTTTGCCCACCGGCTGCAAACCCCTACCTGGTTTCGCCGGGCCCTGCGCTTCGTGCCGGCGGCAGTGCTGACGGCGTTGGTGTGCAAAGCGCTGGTATTTTACGGAGACCGCTACCAGCTCAACCTCACCAACGAGCGTTTGTTGGCGGGGCTAGTCGCGGCGGGGGTCGCTTACCGCACCAAGAACGTCCTCTGGACGACGGTGGTGGGGATGCTGGTGTTGTGGGGACTGCAGGCAGTTTTGTCCAAGTAAGCGGCGGGCCGTACGAGCTCCCCCGAAGTGTTCCGCTAGGGGCAGGCTATAGCATAAGCTTCCCCGGAGGGCGCGAACGTCAAGTTACCCGTGCAGTATGGGGGGATTATCAGGTACGTTCGATATCCGGCAGGTAGGTACGCCAGACTTCGGGCAGGTGGGGCAGGTCGGCGACCAGCAAAATCGAATGCCGAGGGGGAACCGGGCGTTTCATGAGGCGCATCCCGGCCTCCTCAGGGGTGCGGTTTTTCTTCTTGAGGTTGCAGGGGCGGCAGGCCGTCACCAGGTTATCCCAACTGCTGCGCCCCCCCCGGCTCTTGGGCACCACGTGGTCCACCGTGAGTTCGCCGCCCCGCCGGCCGCAGTACTGGCAGGTATAGGCGTCCCGCCGCAGCACGTTGCGCCGGTTAAGCGCGAGCCGCCCAGGCGGGCGGCGGACTAAACGCTTGAGGCGGATCACGCTGGGTATCGGGTAGGGCCTGCTGGGGGTGCGCAGGTAGTCGCCGGACTCTTCCACCACGTCGGCGGTGCCGTTCATCACCAGGATCACCGCACGCTTGACGCTGGCCAGGCCCAAGGCTTCATAGCCTGCATTGAGCACCAGCACCCGGGGTAGATCGAGGTTCATCCCCATAAGGATACCCGATATAGATCAGGAAAGAGAAAGCCAAGGCGCAAATCCGACCTTGGAAGTCAGCTCGAGCGACCCATTCGGCTATAGCCGTAAAGCAACGCCAGCCCCGCGGGGAGGAGGGTAAAAGCCAGCAGGAGCAATAGCCACAGTCCGCCCTCGAGCGAACCCAGGTAATTGAGGCCCGGCTGGGTGAGGGACAAGTACACCGGTCTCGCAGCCAAGGCCACCAGGCCTGCTGAGTGCAAGAGCGAGAGGCCCATGTACAAGAACCCGCCCGTGCCGATCGGGACCTCTGCCGGGTTCGCTGCGTCGAAGCGGGGGAAGGCCGTGCCCAGCCCTACCCCTAGCCCCGCCGCCACCACCGCCGCGGCTACGCCGATCAGCACTGAGATCTCGGTCAGGCCCCCGCCCAGGCCGATCACCCGGGGAGAGAAGTAGCCGAGCAGAACCCCTAGCGGCAGCAGGAAGAACAGGGCCAGGCCGAAGCGGGTGAGCAAGATGGCCGCCCGCGAGACCGGAGCGGTCTGCACCATCCAGTAGCCCTGGCCCTCGAGCGAGTAGAGGGGATAGGCCAGGCGAACCCCCACCCCCGAGATCACGAACCCCTGAAAGGCCAGGTGGAGAAAACCGATCACGCTCCTGATCCGCTCCTTGAGCAAGGGATTGTCGTCAGGCAGTGGGATGAACTGCAAGCTGCTGGTGTAGAGCAACACCAGCACCCCCACCAGGATGAGCTGGGCGGCCTGGTTGGCGTCGCGGAAGAATAGCCGCAGATCGCGCACCCACAAGGCCCAGGCCAGGCCTCTCCTCGCGAGCCGGTCGAAAAAGCCAGGCCTCACCATGCCCCGCTCGCGCACGGTGCCCTCGAGGGCGCGTACCCAGCCTTGCTGGTAGGCATACCCTGCAACCCATCCGGCCATTGCCAGCAACGTCAGGGAAAGCCCGGCCAACGCCCACAACTCGCCCTCCAGCCGCCCCTGGGCGAGCCCCATCAGGGCCTCTTGGGCCAGGGCCGAGGGTAAAAGGGGTGCGGCCACGTCACGGAAGCTTTGGAGAAAGCGGTCGAGTTCGGCGGGATCGGCGAAGTTGGTCTTTAGCAAGACCTCAGGCCGCAGCGCCCGCAACAGCAGGATCAACAGCCCGCCCAGCACCGCCCCGATGGCCGCCGCCCACTCCTTGGCCCGACCCGCCGGGGCATAGCGCACCAGCGGCAAGGCCAGCGCCACCCCCCCCACCACCGGAAAGGCGAAGAGCGCTACGGCCACCAGGGGTGCCCCTACCAGGTAGAGCGGGGGCGCGCCGAAGTGTTGGCCAAAGGCAAAGAGGATTGGCAGCACGAAGAGGGTCGGGATGAGGGCGGTGGTGGCGAAGACTTCCCCGACCTTGAAGAAAAAGACCCTCCGGGCAGGCTGCGGCAGGGCCAGTTGCAGGGGTAAGTCCTCCGAGGCGAAAAGCACCGCCACCGCGTTAGGCAACGCCGAGAGGACCACCGAAGAAGATAGGATCAGCAGCAGGCTGCCCAGCATCCGCTCGGCGATCACCTGGAACTGGAAGCGGGCCACCAGCGCGGTCACCGGGTTGGAGCGAAGGGTGCCCTCGAGGTAGCCCAAAAACCACCCGGTCCCGCTCCAGACCAAATAGCCCAGGCCCAGCGCCAGAAAAAATCCCATCAGAGCTGTTCCCGGGGATTGCCGGAGGGAGTTTAGGAGGATGCGGTAGCGCAGGATGAGCATGGGCTAAGGGTTGGCCGGAAGGTCGGCTTGGGCGTCTTCGGTCAGCCGCAAGAAGAACTCCTCGAGGTCGGTACTTCCGTGCTGCCGCAGCAGGTCCTGGGGAGCGCCTAAAGCCAAGAGCCGCCCCCGGTGCACGAGTGCGACCCTATCGGCCACCTGCTCGGCCAGGTGGAGCTGGTGGGTGGCGTAGAGCACTGCCCGGGAGGCTTTGGAGTAACTGCGCAGCAGATCCTTGACCAGGCGCGCTGCGTGGGGGTCCAGGCCCACCATCGGCTCGTCGAGGATCAGCGCCGGGGGTTCATGCAGCAAGGCCATGGCCAAGGAGAGCTTTTGCCGCATCCCGTGGGAATAGGTCTCGATCAGGCTGGAAGCAAAGCGCTCCAGCCGGAATTCCGCCAGCAGTTGCTCGATGCGCCTTTCCGCTTTTTCCTTGGGTATTCGGTAGATCCCGGCGGCGAAGCGCAGAAGCTCGAGCCCGGAGAGCTTCCCGTACAGGTAAGGCCGATCGGGTACGTAGCCGAAGAGCCGCTTGGCCCGCACCGGCTCCTTCCACACGTCCACCCCGCCCAATAGCACCCGGCCCCGGCTGGGCTTCAAAAGCCCCACCAGCGCTTTGATGCTGGTGCTTTTCCCGGCTCCGTTGGGGCCCAAAAGGGCCAGGGTCTCGCCGGGGTTTACCTCCAGGCTCAGGTCCTCAAGGGCCCAGAATTTTCCGTACTGCTTGGCCAGGTGCTCGAGCCGGATCATCGCCACCAATCTATAGCCAACCGCGGCCGGGTATGGGTTCAGGTGACCTCGAGGCGCTGAAAATCCCCTCTCCGGCCGGAGAGGGGATGGGCCTAGGGGGGTTACTTTAGCTCCTGCAGGGCTCGAGCCAGGATGGCGTCGTTTTGCGGATCTACCGTAGCGTTCCCGGAGTTATCGTTGGCCGGGCGGGCCGGCATGGGTTGGCTGAAGGTGTATTTGCCGGTTTCGTCGGCCTTGGTGGTATAGGTTTTCCCGTCTACGCTGAGCGTTACCGTGGCCCCTGGCTTGGCGCCGGTGCCCTCGAACGCAAGCGGCACCGGGAAGCGGTTGTCGCGCACCACCACGTCGGGCTGGATGCCCTGGTCGCGGGTGATGGCCCGCTTCTTGGGGGTGAGCCACTGGAAGGTCACCAGGGTCAGGTCGCCGCCGTTGGCCAGGTCAATCACGTTCTGGCCTACCCCTTTACCGAAGGTCTTCTCCCCCACGAGCTTGGCCCGGCCGGTGTCCTGCAGAGCCCCCGCCACGATCTCCGAGGCCGAGGCCGAGTTGCCGTTGACCAGCACCACCATCGGCCCGCTCCACTGCACCTGCCCGTTGGCCTCGCAGTACAAGCGGGTCTCGTTGCGGGTCCTGGTGTAGACGATGGGCCCCTCCTTGATGAAGGCCCGGGCCACGGCGCAGCCCTGGTCCAAAAGGCCCCCGCCGTTGTCGCGCAGGTCAAAGATGAGCTTTTGCATCCCCTGCTTGCGCAGGTCGCTGATGGCCGCGCTGAGCTGGGAGGCGACGTTGATATTGGCGAACGAGCGCAGCTCGATGTAGCCGATATTGCCCGGGAGCAGGGCTTTGTTCACCTCGACGATCTTCACCAGCTCGCGCACCAGCTCGTAGCGAAGGGTGGCGTTGCTGCCTTCGCGCTTGACCCCGATGGTGACCTTGGTTCCTTGCGGGCCACGGATCTTGGCGACGATCTCCTCGAGGTCCAGTTTGGTCACGTCCTCGCCGTTGACCTCGACGATCTCATCGCCTACCCGCAGGCCCGCGTTGAAAGCGGGCAGGCCGCGGATGAGGCCCTGGATTTGGGCCCCGGTGCCTCCCTGCTGGGCCGGGACCAGGGTGGCCCCGATGCCGAAGAACTCCCCGCGCAGGTCCTCCTGCCGCTGCGCGGCTCTGGCCGGGGGCGAGTAGCTGGTGAACTCATCGCCCAGGGCGTTCAGCATGCCCCGGATCCCCCCCTCGAGCACCTTGTTGAGCTGGGTTTGGTCGAGGGGCTTCAGGTACTGATCTTGGATGAGCGAGTAGGTCTCGATCAGGGCCTGACCGTTAGGGTTGCGGGAGAAGCTCTCGGCCCCTCCGCGGTTGAGCTGAGCATATACCAGGGCTGCCGCTACCGCTCCGCCGATGATGATCCAGGCTCTTTTTTTCATCTCGTTCGTCACCTGCCTCTTAGGGTAGCGGTAGTGGATGAGAAGAGGGTGGTGGCAGATTACGCTCTTCAGAGAGCGGGGGATTGCTCCGGGCGAACCCCACGTCCGTGGGAATGTGCAAGACTAGGGGAGGCATGATTCACTTTCACCGGGTCACCCTCGAGTACCCGCGCACCAAGACCAAGGCACTGTACGAGATCAACCTGGAGATCAAAAGGGGCGAGTTCGTCTTCCTGGTGGGGCACTCCGGGGCGGGGAAGTCGAGCTTGCTGGCGCTCATCCTCAAACGGCTCGAACCCACCAGCGGGGCGGTGTATTTCGGAGGAGAGAACCTCAAGGGGGTGCGCGGGGACAAAGTGGCCCTGCACCGCCGCCGCATCGGGGCGGTGTTCCAGGACCACCAACTGTTGCAGCACTACACCGTGGAGGAGAACCTGACCTTCGTACTGCGCGTGCTGGGGACGCCTCAGAGCGAGTGGGAGAACCGGGTCACGCGCAGTTTGCGGCTGGTCGGGCTGGTGCACAAGAGGCGGGCTTATCCGGAGGAACTCTCGGTGGGGGAGTCGCAGCGGGTGGCCATTGCTCGCGCGTTGGTGGGCGATCCCCAGGTGATTTTGGCCGACGAGCCCACCGGCAACCTCGACCCGGCCAACGCCCTAGCGGTGCTCGAGATCTTCAAGGCCGTGCATGCCCGGGGCGCTACGGTGCTGATGGCCACCCACTCCCGCGAGCTGGTGGAGGCCTACCCCCAGCGGGTGGTGGTGCTCAAGGCCGGGCAGCTCGTGCGGGACGAGAAGGCAGGGACGTACAGCCTGGCGTAGCTCGCCAAGCGCTATAGAGGCATCGCTCGGGCGACCGCGGACATTCGACCCCTTGGCCTTCGTAGTATGCTAAAGCTCCCTAAGGAGGGCGAACAATGAACATCTACCAGTTGGTGGGACGCAACATCGAGATCACCGAGGCCCTCAAGAACTATCTCGATAGGAAGCTGGCCCGCTTGGATCGCCTGGCCGAGGGGGTGGGGCTCATGGAGGCTCGAGTCGTCTTGTCAATGGCCCAGAGCCCCCGCATCGGTGAGCGGGCCAAGGCCGAGATCCAGGTCAACCTGCCCAAGGGGCTGGTCCGGGTGGAGGAGGCGGATGCCGACATGTACGCGGCCATCGACCGCATGGTAGACCGCCTCGAGCTGCAGCTCAAACGCTACAAGGAGCGCCACTTCCAAGGACACCGCAGCAACGTCCCGGTTGCGGCCGGGGTTTCTGCCCTACCCGAGCCGGAAGCTGAAGAAGGGCCCCAGATCGTACGCACCAAGCGTTTTGCCATGAAACCCATGACCCCCGAGGATGCCGCTTTCGAGATGGAGGCGTTGGGCCACGACTTCTTCGTTTTCCGCAACGCCGAGACAGAGGAGATCAACGTTATTTACCGTCGGCGCGACGGCAATTACGGCCTGATCGAACCCATCTCCTGAGCGAGCTGGCCGCTCCGGGCTGCCGTGGGTCAGTAGAACGCCGAGGGGTCTACGTAGCGGATACTTCCCCCGCTGATGATCCCCACCCTAAACCACACCTGCTCAGGGGCGATGAGCGCCCCTCCGCCGGTATAGCCCAACAACTGCCCGCGGCGCACCCGCTGGCCCTCCTCGACCTGGAGGCCTTGCAGGTTGGTATAGAGGGTGATCAGGTTTTGGCTGTGCTGGAGGGTGACGGTGTAGCCGATATTGGCCACGTAGAGGATGGGAGGGATCACCACCCCGTCGGCGGCGGCTTGCACCGGGCTGCCAGGGGAGGGGCCGGAGATCTCCTGGAAGTCGTTGCCATCTTGCCCATACGGGGCCGAGATCCGCCCGCTCGGCACGGGGAAGAGCAGGCTTCCTACCAGTTCGCGGGGGATGCTCGAGAGATCCACCACCGGCCCGGTGTTGGTAGCGGGGGTCTGCTCAGCCCGTGGTTGGGATTGTTGGCGGCGGGCTTCTTCCTGGCGGCGGCGGGCCTCCTCTTGCTGGCGGCGGATCTCGGCCTGGCGGCGCTCCTCGGCTAGGATGGCGGCACTGATGCGGTTCAATTCCTGCCGCAGCTGTTGTTGTGAGACCAGCGTTTCGCGCAGGAGAACCCGGCGGCCTGTCTGCTGCTGCCGTAAATCCGCCAGCACCCCCTGGAGGGCCTGGCGGCGGGCCGAGAGCGCCTGGATGCGCTTTTCTCGCTCGGCTTGCTTCTCGTTGAGGTCTTTGACCAACAGGGTGAGCCGGGTGCGCTCGTCTTGCAAAGAGGCCACGGTGGCTTGGATGCGGTCGATCAGGTCGGTCTGGCGGGTGCCTAGGGCGTTGGTCCAGCGCACCCGCACGGCCAAATCGGTGAAGGACTCGGCCCGCAACAGGGGCAAGTAACGGCTGGCCTGTTCACGGTGCAGGCTGTTGATGAGGGCGGCCAGGCGCTCCTTGAGCCCGGCCAGCTCGGCCTCGAGGGCCTTGATCTTGGCTTCGGTTTGGCTCACCTGAGCTTGCAGGAGCTTGATCTGGCGGGAGAGCTCAGCCCGCTCCCGCTCGAGCCGGGTGATCTCCCCCTCGAGCGCGCGCAACTCGGCCGTGCGGGCCTGGGTGGCGGCGTCGAGCTGCGCTAGCTCGCGGTTGAGACTCTGGATGCGTTGCTGCTGCACATTCTGCAGCCGCTCGGCCTCGCGCAGCTGTTGCTGTAGCTGGGTGAGGTTTTGCGAGAAGGCGGGAAGCGCGCAAAGAAGCAATAAGCCCAGCGCCCAGCGCAGGGCGCCGAGCGCAGCGGCCTTGGGATGAGAGGTGAGGGCCTTCCGCGCTTGGCGGCGGTGGGGGGCTAGGGGGTTGCCTTTCATAACGCCGTCTCTCGCAGATGGCTGCGGGTAGCTAAAAAGGCCCCGCCTGCGCCTAAAACCAGGGCCAACAGGGCCAGCGCCGCTCCCGCTTTGAGGAGGTCTTGTCCACCCAGCACCGGCACAAAGGGCAGGAGCTTTTGCAGGGCACCAGAGACGAAGCGGTAGGCCAACGTTCCCAATCCCAACGCGACCCCCGCCGCCAGCAAGGTCAGCAGCAGCCCTTCCCAGACGAAAGGAGCCCGGGCGAAGCGCCGGGTAGCCCCCACCAACAACATCACCCGCAGCTCGTCGCGGCGGCTTTGGATCGAGAGGCGGATGGTGCCCATCACGCTGAAGAGGGTGTCGGCCATCAGCAGCGCGATCAGCACGTTGGCCGCGACGCGCAAGCCCCCCAGCACCCGCACCAGCTGTTCGGTGATGGTCCCGCCGTACTCCACCCAGGCGATCCCCTCGAGCTTTTCCAGCCGCTCTGCTACCTGCTTTACCTTTTGGGGGGTTACGAGTTTGAGCCGCAGCGTGTCGGGCAGAGGATTTTGGATGAGCTCATTGGCCTGGGAAAGATAGGGGTAGGAAAGCTGAAGCGCGGCGAGGGCCTGCTCTTTGGTCTCCAGCCGGGCCTCGGCGACCTCATTCCAGGTCTGGATCTGGGTCAGGATGGCTTCGGCGTCGGCGGTGGGTTTGAGTGCTGCGGCGATCTCCACGTTGCGCTCGAGCGAACTTACTACCCGGTCCAAGTTCCATAGCACCAGGCCGAGCAGGAAAAGCAGGGTGAACGAAACTAGGGAAGTGGTAAAGGTGGCGAGGCTGCTGGTGGTGTGCTGCCGCAGCGCCCGCAAAGCCTGGAGAAAAGCGTACACGCCCTTGATTCTACGGGGTCTGGGGTCAGATGCGTGAGGGCTATTCGAGCACGATCACCCGGTAGTCGTTGAGGTTGTTCTGGGTGGGGCCGGTAACCAGCAGGTCGCCCAGGCGGGAGAAAAAGCCATAGGCGTCGTTGCGCTCGAGGTATGCCTTGAGGCTTAGCCCCTGCGCTTGGGCCCTGCTCCAGGAGTCGGGGGCGAGGAATGCCCCGGCGGCTTCGGTGTTGCCGTCCAGGCCGTCGGTATCGGCGGCCAAGGCCCAGACCCCTTCCGGCCCCAGCCGCTGGAGCAAGCCCAGCAAGAACTCCTGGTTGCGCCCGCCCCGGCCTCCTCCCCGCACCGTCACGGTGGCCTCGCCCCCCGAGAGGAGCACCACCGGGGGGCGCACCGGGGTCCCGTGCGTGCGGATGCTCTGCACCAGGGCAGCGTGAAACCCGGCCAGCTCCCGCGCCTCCCCGCCGAAGCGGTCGGAGAGGAGCAGGGTCCGGTAACCGCGGGCTTCCCAGTAGGCCCGGGCCGCCTCCAGGAAGGTCTGATTTCCCCCCACCAGGCGATTTTCTACCCGCGCGAAGGCCGGGTCGCCGGGTTTGAGGGTCTCGGGAATCTCCCCCCGCAGGCCGCGCTCGAGGTGAGCCCGGGCGGCGGGGGCTTCGATCCGATAGCGCTCGAGCACCTCCAGCGCTTCGGCGAAGGTGGTGGGGTCGGGCACCGTCGGCCCCGAGGCGATCACCGCGGGGTCGTCGCCCGGCACGTCGGAGAGGAGCAGGGCCAGAACCCTGGCCTGGGTGGCCCGTACCAGCCCCCCGCCCTTGATGCGCGAGAGGTGCTTGCGCACCGCGTTGATCTCTTGGATGCTGGCCCCCGAGCGCAGCAGGGCCTGGTTCAGGGCTTGCTTTTCGGCCAGCGAGATGCCCTCCGGGAGGCACCACAAAGCGCTCCCGCCCCCCGAGACCAGGACCAGCAGGAGATCTTGGGGCCGCAGCCGGGAGGCCAGCTCGAGCGCCCTCTCGGCGGCCCGCACGCTCCGCTCGTCGGGGATGGGGTGGGCGGCAGGGAGGATGGCTCCGCTGTTCGAGGGTTTAAGGGCGGGGTCGGCTTTGGGGGTGGCCAGGTAAGGGACGCCGGGGTAGCGCTCGCTGCCCCCGCGGGGCGAAACACACGCCTCGAGCATGGTCAGGGCAGCCTTCCCCACCGCCAGGATGAGGGCGGGCCGCTCCTCGGGCAGGGCGGCTCGGGTGAGGTCGGTGGGGTGGGTGGCGGCCAGGGCGTGGCGGAAGCTGGCTTCCAGAAGCGCGCGCATGTCCATAAGTTGATTTTGGGGCATCGGGCTTTACTCGCACCGTACGCAGAGCGTTAAACGCGGTGGATTATCGGGGTCGCTCCGAAGAGTACACCAGTCTTGTCATCCCCCTTTATGCTGTACCCTCCAGGCTGAGGGCCAGGAAAGCTAAATACCCCCTCCCCTAGCAGGGGAGGGTTGTGGTGGGGTCTACGCCGTCCCAAGGGTATCGCCGGACCACTAGGGAGCGATCTGGATGATCCTGCCGGTGGAGGGGACCCCGCTTTGGTCCACCGCAAACAGCAGGTAAAAGCCGGGAGGGGCCAGGTTGGGGCTGGCTGGGGTCCTGACGTAAAGGGAGTTTCCCCCGGCGCCGGTGAATTCCAGGTAGTTGATGCGCTGGTCGAAGTTCACCGAGTGGGTCACCGAGCCCAGGCGCAGCCAGGTCATCTTGACGATGGGTTGGTCGCCATTCACCTGCACCGAGAAGCGCTGGTTGTAGCGCACCCGGGTGGGGTAGCGGGTGATATCCGGGCGCCGGGCGAGGCTGCCGTCGGGGTTGAAGAGGTAGGGTGGCCAGTAGATCTCCACGTCGGCGTTGTCGTCCTCCGGGGCGCAGCCGTCGCAGCGGCCTCCCCCTCCGGTCATCACCCGGCCATCGGGCAGCAGCAGCGAGGTGGAGTGGTAGCTGCGGAACTTCTGGGCCTTGGCCGTAAGCTTCCACCCCTGGGTGTCGGGGTTCCACAGCTCGGAGTCGTAGACGCGGTTCGCGAGTTCCTGGTTATTTACCCCGGGGCCCTTGGTGCCGCCGTTGATCCAGACCGTGCCGTCCGGCAGGATGGTGGCGTTGTGGTGGCGGCGGGGAAAATGCATGGGGGAGATACTTTTTACGATGGGCTTGCCAGGCAGGTTGAGGTCTATGGTGAGGGCGGAGGCCACCGGGTAATCCTCCGCCCCGTCCCCGGGGCTACCCCCGGCCACCAGGATCTTGTCCGGGGCGTAGAGGGTGGCGGTGCCGCTGTTGCGGGTGAAGGTGTCGTAACCAGGAGGAGGGCTTTCGCGGGGCATCCCCCCGTCTGCGAGATCCTCCCACGCGCCGCGGCCGTCGGTGTTCAGGTAGACCAGGCGGTTATCCTGCCCGGCCACGAAGACCTTGCCGTTGGAGGCCACGAATAGCCAGGGGTACTGGTCGTGGGCGTAGGCCCGCTTGGGGGCGTTGAGGAGGAGGCGCTGGCTGGGGGTGTCGCCCTCAACCTTCCAGATCTCGATGACGTCCAGCGGTTCGTTGTTCCCCAGGCTGGGGTCGGGGAGGTGGGAGCTAGTCCGCGCGTCGATGCCCCCGATGATGAGCACCTCCCCGCTGGGCAGGGCCAGGGAAGAGGGGTACCAGCGAAAGGCGGCCATCCGCCCCGAAAGCGTAAGCCAGCCGTTGCTCTGGTGATCGAAGAGGTTGATGTCCTTGGAGCCTAGGTAGGGGCCAGTGAGCGTATATAGCCGCCCCTCGTGTCCCCCGGCGATCAGGATGCGCCCGTCGGGCAAAGCCGATTGCCCCGAGCAGAAGAGCTCGGTGGAGGTATTGTCTATGACCTCGTGTTCCCCTGTTATGGGATCCCAGACGTCGGCGGAGATCTTCCCGCTGTTTACGATATCCGCCTCATCAGGGTAATAGCGGAAGGTATCGTCCCCGGCCCCGAAGGTGAACACCTTGCCGTTGGGCAGCAAGACGTTGTTGATGGGAATGATCCGCTTATTGCCGGTGAAACGATTCCACGCGTAGTGCCCCTCTGGCCACGCTAGGACTTTCCCGAAGCAGCCCTTCTCGTGCCGCTCGCTTGGGGTGTCGTTGGGGGTGCCGTCACAACCCTGCGCCCCCCAGACCGTACTCAGGTCCGGTCCCTGGGCGGTGGTGTACACCGACTCGTCGGGAGGGGGCGTGCCCCCTGACTTGGGAGAGCTACAAGCGGCCAAAAGGCTCATCACCACCAGCGCGCCGATCAGCCTGGGCGGGAGGAGGGTTGTGCGCATACCCTAACAAGCCTAAAAACCCCCGCGTTACTTCGCAGTAAAGCCCTGAGGGTGGGCGGAGATGCGGCATTTCCTCGCTGCGTTATGGTTCGCCGGCCCTACTTTGGAGGCGAAACGCCGAGGTCACACCTGGGTTCACAGCTCGCCCCGGTACGCCCGGTCCAGCACCTCCAGCGTGTGCAGCACGGGCAGCTCCCGGCCCAGCCGCTTGAGGTGGGTCTGGATCTGGGTGAAGCAGCCGATGTTGCCGGTGGCCACCATTTGGGCCCCGGTAGCGAGGATGTTTTTGGCCTTGCGTTCGCCCAAAGCGGCGGCGATGGCGGGCTGCTCGAGGTTGTAGGTTCCGGCGCTGCCGCAGCACAGCTCGCCCTCGGGGATCTCGACCAGCTCGAGGCCCGGCACCGAGCGCAGCAGCTTGCGCGGTTCGGCGCGCACCCCCTGGGCGTGGGCCAGGTGGCAGGCGTCGTGGTAAGCCACCCGGAGAGGGTTTTTGAGGGGAGGCGGGGGGGTGATCCCCAGTTCGGCCAGGAAGACCGAGACGTCCCGGACCCGCCCGGCGAAGGCCTGGGCCTCGGCTTCCTCGGGCTCGCCGTGAAAGAGGAGGGGGTATTCTTTCAATCCCGAACCGCAGCCCGCGGCGTTGGAGACGATCGCGTCCACGTCTTTAGGAAATGCCCGCAGGTTGTTCCGTGCGAAGCCCAAAGCCCGCTCCCGCTCTCCGGTATGCATAGCCAGCGCCCCGCAACAGCCCTGGCCCTTGGGGATGACCACCTCCACCCCGTTTTGGGCCAGCACCCGCAGGGTGGCGGCGTTGAAGCCGGGCTCGAGCACCTGCTGCACGCACCCCGCCAAAAAGGCGACCCGTGCCCGGCGGGTTCCCACCGCCGGGACGACCTCGGGCAGCGGCTCGGCCATGGGAAGCTGGTCCGGCAGGAGGTCGAGCGGGGCTTGCAGTACCCGGGGCAACAGCGGCCTGAGCAGCTTACCCAGCCTGCCCAGCGCCGCGGCCATGCGGAAGCGGGGGGGGTAGGGTAGGGTTTCTTGGATAGCCAACCGGAAGACCCGCCGAAAGGGCGAGCGGTGGCGCTTGGGCTCGCTCCAGCCGCGGAAGGTGGTGATGAGCTCGCCGTAAGGCACTCCAGAGGGGCAGGCCGTGACGCAGCCCAGGCAACCCAGGCACCTGTCGAGGTAGGGGGCGGCTTCCTCGAGCTGCAGGTGGCCCTCGAGCACCTCCTTCATCAGAAAGATGCGCCCGCGGGGAGAGTCCATTTCCTCGCCCAGCACCTGATAGGTGGGGCAGGCCGGCAGGCAGAATCCGCAGTGGACGCAGGCCTCGACGGCGTGGGCCATCACCTCGCCCTGCGGGCCGATGGATTGGGTGTCGATCTTGTGCTGCATAGTTTTCAGGAGAAGCGGTGGTGGGGGTCGAGGGCCGCGGTGACTCGGCGCGCGAAGGCCTGCTCCCAGTCTACCCCGATCAGAGGAGACTTCAGCGTGGGTTTGGCCTCGCCCCGCAGCACCAGGCCGCGGAGCCCCTGGCGCTTGAGCAGGCCGTCCAGGTCTTCGATGGGGTCGGGCCAGTGGAGGTACAGCAGGTTTCCCGTGCCAATATAGCGGCGCATTCCCGCAGGGAGTTCGCGCTCGAGCCCGGCGATCTTGCCCGGCTGGATGGGCACCTTGACCAAGTAGCCGTGCCCCCACTCGAGCCGGCCTACCGAGCGCCAGTAGCCCCGTTCCTCTTCGCCTTCCAGCAAGTGGGTGCCGGGGGGGTGGCCCAGGAAGGCCCGCAGGCGCTCGAGACGAGCCGGCAGCGCTTCCGGCAGGCCGCCGATGCGCAGGGTGAGGGTGGCTGGAGGCTCGAGGTCCAGGGCGTAGAACTCGAGGGGGGAGGCGGCCAGCTTGTACATAGCTTCCAGGGCCTCCTCGAGGCGGCCCAAGCTCACCTTGAGCGTGGCGGTAGCCCTGGGGAAGGGGAAGACCTTGAAGGCCAGCTCCACCAGCACCCCCAGCCGCCCCAGGCTGCCCACCATCAGCTTGGGCAGGTCGAAGCCCGCCGCGTTCTTGACCACCTTGCCGCCCCCGCGCACCAGGTTGCCCTCCCCGTCCACGAACTGCACACCCAGGATGAAGTCGCGCACCCCGCCGTAGCGCTGGCGCATGGGCCCGGAGAGCCCGGCGGCCACCGTCCCGCCCAGGGTGGCCCCCTGCGGGGCGAAGGGCGGGTCGAAGGGCAGGTACTGGCCGTGCCGGGCCAGCAGGGCCTCGACCTCGGCCAGAGGGGTCCCGGCCAGGGCCACCAGCACGTACTCGGCGGGGTCGTACTCCTTCACCCCGCGCAAGCCGGTCATGTCAAGTACGGTCCGGCCCTCCCGGGGGCTCGAGAGCGCGGTCTTGGTTCCGCCGCCCCTTGGCAGCAGCTTGGGAGTGGTTCGCACCGCCTCCTGCAGCTCGGCCGGGTTGGTCGGGCACAGGGCAGGTTCACTCACGTGAGATCACCCCCGCTCGCTCGAGCGGGTGGGGTCCGGAATGCCTGGGGGCCGGGGCCTCGTCGCCGGGGAACATCTTGCCCCGGTTGGCGAGCTCGTGGGGGTCTACGGAGAGGCGGATGCGCCGCATGCACTCGAGGTCGTCCTGGCTGAACATGGTGGGCATGTAGGCCCTTTTCTCCATGCCCACCCCGTGCTCGCCGGTGATGGAGCCGCCCAGCCCCACGCACAGCCTGAGGATCTCCCCGGCCAGCGCCTCGGCCCGCTCGAGCTGCCCCTCCACCTTGCCGTCGTAGAGGATGAGGGGGTGGAGGTTGCCGTCGCCGGCGTGGAAGACGTTGGCTACCCGCAGCCCGTACCTCTCCGAAAGCCCTTCGATCGCCCCCAGGGCCTCCCCCAGCTTGCTGCGGGGCACCACCCCGTCTTGCACCAGGTAGTCCGGGGAGAGGCGGCCCACCGCCGAGAAGGCGGCCTTGCGGCCCTTCCAGATCTTCGCCCGCTCGTCGGCGTCCCGCGCCACCCGCACCTCGTAGGCCCCGGAGGCGGCGATGACGGCCTCCAGGTGCTTTGCTTCGGCCTCGACCTGGGGGGCCTCGCCCTCGAGCTCCACGATCAAGAGGGCCCGCGCGTCCATGGGGTAACCCGCCCGCACCGCGGCCTCAGCAGCCTCGATGGCCAGGTGGTCCATGATCTCCATCGCCCCCGGCAAGAGGCCGCTGGCCACCACCGCGGCCACCGCGTTTCCGGCCCGCTCGAGGCTGTCGTAGGCCGCCAGGACGGTGTGGTACTTCTCCGGCTTGGGCAGCAGGCGCAGGGTAATCTCCACCGCGATACCCAACAGTCCCTCCGAGCCCACGAAGAGCCCCAGCCAGTCGGGGCCGACCGATTCCAAGCTCTCCCCGCCCAGCTCCACCACCTCGGCATCGGGCAGCACCACCTTGGCCGCGAGCACGTGGTTGGAGGTCATGCCGTACTTCAAGCAGTGCGCCCCGCCGGAGTTGAAGGCCAGGTTGCCGCCGATGGTGCTCACGGGCTGGCTGGAGGGGTCGGGGGCGTAGTAGAGCCCGTAGGGTTCGGCGGCTCGGCTCACGTCCAGGTTGATGAAGCCGGGCTGCACCACCGCGAGGCGCTCTTTGGGCTCGAGCCTGAGCAGCCGGTTCATGCGGTTGAGCCCGATCACCAGACCGCCCTCGATGGGCAGCGATCCACCCGAGAGGCTGGTGCCCGAACCCCGGGCCACGAAGGGGACCTGGTGTCGGGCGCACCAGGCCACCGTCTGTACCACCTCGTCGGTGGTCTCGGGCAGCACCACCGCCAGGGGGCGGGCCCGGAAGGCGGTAAGGGCGTCCGACTCGTAGGGCACGAGCTGACCGGGCTGCACCAGCAGCCGTTCGGGCGGGTAGATGCGCCCCAACTCGCTCAAAGCGGGATTCATAGGGTTCTCCTGCGCAAGACCCACGCGGTCTTGTGTTCTAAGCTTAGCGCAAGACGCGGGGCGCTCCTGCGGGGGCCTTCAGGGCAAGCGCTCGTAGGCGGGCAGGGTCAGGAACTCGCGGAACTCGGGTTGCAGCACCAGCTCGTCGAGCAATTGGGCGGCGGCCTCGAGGTTCTTGAGCCCGCTCAGTTTGGCCATCTCCTCGGCTTTGAGCTTTTCGTAGAGCTCGCGGGTGAAGGGACGGCCGTCCTCGAGCGTGGCCCCCTTGCGCAGCCACTGCCAGAGCTGGGCGCGGGAGATCTCGGCGGTGGCGGCGTCTTCCATCAGGTTGAAGATGGCCACCGCGCCCGAGCCGCCGAGCCAGGCGGCCATGTACTGCAACCCTACGCTGATGTTGTTGCGCACCCCGGCCTCGGTCACCTTGCCCTCGGGCACCCGGAAATCGATGAGCTGCTCGGGGCGGATCTTGCCCTCGAGGTCCTCGCGCAGGCGGTCTTTCTGGTGGGGCTTCTCGCCCAGCACCTTGTCGAAGACGCCCATGGCCACCGGCACCAGGTCGGGGTGGGCCACCCAGGTGCCGTCGAAGCCGTCGCCGGACTCGCGCTCTTTGTCCTTGGTCACGGCGGCGATGGCCCGCTCATTGACCTCGGGGTCCTTGCGGCTGGGGATGAAGGCGGCCATACCCCCGATGGCGTGGGCGCCGCGCTTGTGGCAGGTGCGCACCAGCAGCTCGGTGTAGGCCCGCATGAAGGGCACGGTCATGGTGATCTGGGCCCGGTCGGGGAAGATCACCCCGCCGTCCGCGGCGGCGAATTTCTTGATGCAACTGAAGATATAGTCCCATCTTCCCGCGTTGAGCCCGGCGGCGTGGTCCTTCAGCTCGTAGAGGATCTCCTCCATCTCGAAGGCCGCCAGGATGGTCTCGATGAGCACGGTGGCGCGGATGGTGCCGCGCGGGAGGCCCAGGTAGTCCTGGGCGAAGTTGAACACGTCGTTCCAGAGGCGGGCCTCGAGGTGGCTCTCCAGCTTGGGCAGGTAGAAGTAGGGGCCCGAGCCGCGCTCGAGCAGCTCGCGGGCGTTGTGGAAGAAGTACAGCCCGAAGTCGAAGAGCGAGCCCGAAACCGGCTCGCCGTCCACCAGCACGTGGCGCTCGCTGAGGTGCCAGCCCCTGGGCCGCACCACCAAGGTGGCGGTCTTCTCGGCCAGGCGGTACTCCTTGCCCTCCGGCGAGGTGAAGCGGATGGTGCGGCGCACCGCGTCCATGAGGTTTTTCTGCCCCTGCACGATGTTCTCCCAGGTGGGGGAGAGGGCGTCCTCGCAGTCGGCCATGAAGACCTTGGCCCCGGAGTTGAGCGCGTTGATCATCATCTTGCGCTCGACGGGCCCGGTGATCTCCACCCGCCGGTCGTCGAGGTCGGGGGGAGCCGGGGCCACCTTCCATTCGCCCTCGCGGATGAAGCGGGTGTGCTCGAGGAAGCCCGGTTTCTCGCCCGCTGCGATCCGCTGGGCCACCTCGGCCCGGCGCTGCAACAGTCCCTTGCGCACCGCGCCGAACTCGCGCTGTAGTCCGGCCACAAAAGCCAGAGCCTGGGGGGTCAGAATCTCCTTCAGCGCCGGGACTTCCGGGCCCCGGATTTCGATGCTTTTCATGCTCACCTCTCTGTCGTAAGGGTATGGAAGGTGGTGTAGCCTTGTCAATGTGGTGTAGCAAAGGGCTCGTACACCGCGCCCGCCTTTGCGCAAAAGACCTCTCCGGTATGGAGAGGTCTTGAGGGCTCGAGGCTCGTTGTACGCCGTACGCTAACTTAGCCCAGCCGGGCCTGAAGATACTCCCGTTCTCCCATCACGATCTGCCGGGCTAGTTCGGGATCTTTGGGGAACTCCTTGCCCCGGTTGATCAAGTAGGTTTCGTAGCGACCGATCTCGAAACGCTCGATCACCGAACGCACGGCTTTCCCGAGGTCGAAGGGCTTGCAGGAGAAGATATCCACACTGATGAACCTCTTGTCGGGAAAGGTGTGAATGGCGAGGTGGCTTTCGGCGATGATCACTACCCCGGTGACGCCCTCGGCCTGACCGGGCTTGCCCCCGTAGCGATAGATAAAAGGCGGCAGCACCTTGGTCATCTCCATCTCCACCGGGAGCTCGTCCAAAACACGTCGGACGAGCTCGGCATCGGCTAGTTTTTCGGGGTTGGCGTTGTAGCCATCAATCATCAGATGAGGGCCAAAGCCAAAGAGTTCCAACGCATGATCCTCCAAGGGGTTGTCCCTGGGTTGGCCGTGCTTCGCCCGGCATTACCCCCCAGATGCCACGCCCCAATTATGGGGAGGGGGGGTAGGGGTGTCAAGACTTTGGCGCCCTGCGGCAACCGGTTTTTCGAGCGATTTTAGGGGGTGGGGCGCTCGAGCGCCGGCCCGGCTACAGTGGCCCATCTAGACGGTGTTATCATAATGGGCGTGAACGAACACGGGAGGAACCATGTATCGTGGTAGGGAAGGGCAGTGGGCTTTTTTTCTCCACCGGCTCTCGGGCATCGCGCTGATGTTTTGGCTGCTGCTGCATACCCTGAACATCTCCTCGGCGATGTGGGGGCCGGAGGTATCGAACCGCCTGATGCGGTTTTTTCATATTCCGATTTTTCAAGTCGGGCTCTTGCTGGTGACGGCGGCGGCCCTCTATCACGCTTTTAATGGGCTGCGCATCATCCTGATGGACTTCACCAGCTGGGGGGTCAAGTACCAGAAAGAGCTGTGGTACGGGGTGCTCTTTCTGTGCATAGCCGCTGCTATTCCGGGTCTCATCATCACCGTGCCGCGCATCATCGCCGCCGCAACCAAACACGGAGGGTAAACATGGCCATCCGCGCTCGCCGTTATCAGGAGGCCAAGGCACAAGCCGGAACCAACCTCGAGCTGGCCTGGTGGGTCTTCATGCGCCTTTCGGGGCTGGTGCTGGTGTTCTTGGTCCTTGGGCACATCTACATGAACTTCGTGCTGGTCGATGTCAACACCATCAACTATGACTACGTGGCCCGAAGATTGTCCAACACCACCTGGAAGATCTACGATCTGGTGATTTTAGGCCTGGCCCTGCTCCATGGGCTCAACGGCACCCGGTACGTGATGGACGACTGGATCAAAGATCCGAGGTGGCGGTTTCTTACCAAGGCGGTCGTCTACAGCCTGGGGGTGTTGGTCTTCCTGGTCGGGAGCATCTCGCTCCTCAATCACGATTTTTCGAGGTAATCTATGGCGCACCAACATGACGTGATTGTAGTGGGGGCGGGTGGATCGGGCCTCACCTCGGCTTTGTACGCGGCCCAGGGGGGGGTGGATGTGGCCGTCGTCACCAAGCTTTACCCAACCCGTTCGCATACCGGGGCAGCCCAAGGCGGAATCGGCGCGGCCTTAGGCAACGTCGAGGAGGACCATTGGGAATGGCACATGTTCGACACCATCAAGGGTGGCGACTACCTCACCGACCAGGACGCCGCGGAGATCTTTGCCAAGGAGGTGATCGAGGCGGTGATCGAGCTCGAGCACATGGGCTTGCCCTTTGACCGCCTGCCCTCGGGCAAGATCGCCCAGCGGCGCTTCGGCGGGCACACCAAGGAGTACGGCAAGGCCGCCGTGCACCGCGCCGCTCACGCCGCTGACCGCACCGGGCACATGATCCTCCAGACCCTTTACCAGCAGTGCGTCAAACACAACATCACCTTCTACAACGAATTCCACGTGCTGGACGTGATCCTCGAGGATGGGGTGGCCAAGGGCCTGATCGCCTACGAACTGGCCACCGGGGAGGTCCACACCTTCAAAGCCAAGGCCATCGTGATCGCCTCAGGCGGCTACGGACGGGCTTGGAAGGTCACCAGCAACGCGTACACCCTCACCGGGGACCTACAGGCGATCCTCTACCGCAAAGGGCTGCCCTTGGAGGACATGGAGTTCTACCAGTTCCACCCCACCGGTCTCTTCCCTCTGGGTATTCTCCTCACCGAGGGGGCCCGCGGCGAGGGAGGCATCTTGCGCAACGCCTCCGGCGAGCGCTTTATGGAGCGTTATGCCCCCACCATCAAGGACTTGGCCCCGCGGGACATGGTGGCCCGGGCCATGTACCTCGAGGTACGCGAGGGGCGTGGAGTCGGCCCCCGCAAAGACCACGTGCTCTTAGACCTCACCCACCTGCCCCCGGAGACCATCCACAAAAAGCTCCCCGACATCTCCGAGTTCGCCCAGATCTATCTCGGGGTGGACCCCACTAAAGAACCCGTGCCGGTGATGCCTACCGCCCACTACGCGATGGGGGGTATCCCCACCACGCTATGGGGTGAAGTCATCGCCGACGAGCGCAACACCGTTATCCCCGGTCTGTATGCGGCGGGGGAGGTGGCCTGCGTAAGCCTGCACGGCGCCAACCGCTTGGGCACCAACTCCTTGGGCGACCTGGTGGTGTTCGGGCGGCGAGCGGGGACGGCGGCGGCCAAGTTCGCCAAGACCGCCGAGTTCTACGACCTATCGCCCGATGTTTCCGGGCCCGCTAGGGAGCGGCTGGAGCGGCTGCGCAACCAAAACGGCAAGGAGTCGGTGGCTTCGCTGCGCGCTGCGCTGCAGCAAACCATGCAGGATTACGCTTCGGTGTTCCGCACGGAAGAGTTGCTGGCCAAGGGGGTCGAGGAGCTCAAGGAGCTGTTCGAGCGCTATCAGCACATCGGGGTGCAGGACAAAGGGGAGCGGTACAATACCGAGCTGGTCGAGGCCATCGAGCTCGGGTACCTGCTCGAGGTCAGCGAAGCCACCGTTCACTCCGCCCTCAACCGCCGGGAGAGCCGGGGGGCTCATGCCCGCGAGGACTACCCTGAGCGCGACGATAAGAACTGGCTCAAGCACACTTTGGTTTTCAAACAGGGCGACGGAAAGGTCTGCTTCCGCTACAAACCGGTGGTGTTGGGCAAGTTCGAGCCCAAGGCGAGGACATACTAAGGTCATACCTCGAACGCCCCAGGCCCACTGCGTACGACGGAGAAACAATGCAAGTAACCCTCAGAATCCTGCGCTACGACCCCAACAAGGATGCCAAGCCGCACTGGGAGACCTACCAGGTCGAATCTGAGCCCATGGACCGGGTGCTGGACTTGCTGCACAAGGTCAAGTACTTCACCGACGGCAGCTTGGCTTTCCGCCGTAGCTGTGGTCACGGCATCTGCGGCTCGGACGCGATGGTGATCAATGGCAAGAACCGTCTGGCCTGTAAATCCCTGGTCAAAGACTTGGGGCCCAGCATCAGCGTGGAACCAATTCGCGGGTTGCCGGTGGAGAAGGATCTGGTAGTGGACATGGATCCTTTCTTTGCCGCGTACCGGGCGGTGAAGCCTTACCTCATCAACGATGAGCCTCCGCCTGAGCGGGAGCGGCTGCAAAGCCCTGCCGAGCGCGAGATTTTCGACGCCTCCACCAAGTGCATTCTCTGTGCGGCCTGTACCACTAGCTGTCCGGTGTTCTGGGTCAACGGCACCTACATCGGCCCGGCGGCCATCGTGCAGGCCCACCGCTTTATCTTCGATAGCCGGGACAGGGGCGCCCGCGAGCGCTTTCAAGCGCTAGGGGCCAGCACCGGGGTATGGCGCTGCCGCACCGCCTACAACTGCACCGAGGCCTGTCCGCGCGAGATCCCGGTAACTCAAGCCATCGAAGAGGTGAAGCGGGCGATTCTCTTCGACAAGTTTTGACTGCCGGTGGGGTCGGAGGAGCCTACCTACAAGCGTTCGCGCAGGCGTAGGGCTTCGCGCTCGAGCTCCTCGAGTTCTTGGATCTGCCGATTTAGCCGTTCCCGGGTCGCCTCGAGCCCGCTGCAAACGGGGCGGTAGAGGGCCCGGAAACGTTCGGCGGAGCGCTCGAGTTCCACCCGCAGGGCCTGCTCGAGCGCGGCTTCCAGGCTCGAGCCCACCTCACCGAGCCGCTCGCGCAAGCGGCTTTTGGCCCGGTCCTTACGGCGAGGCAGTATCGACAGGCCAAGGATAGCCGCCACCAAGCCAGCCACTATCCCGGTGATGTCGGCGGCTAGGCTTTGCAGAACGAGCACCAGCCCCGCGCCTAGCCCGACCCCGCCCAGGCTGGCCAGGGCGGTTTGTTGCAGGGCCAGCTGGATCTCTTCACGCAGCGCTACCGCCTCGTCGTCCGGGCGGTAACGCTCGAGTGCCTTGTGAATGGCTTGTTCCACGCTCGCCTCGCCGTTTTCGCGACCCGGCAGGATTCCCGGTGCTTCGCGCAGGAGCGCCAAGGCGTCCTCGAGCAGTTCCTGATTTTTCCTGGCCAGCCAGTGCAGGGATTGCTGCACGCTGCGCTCCAAAACCTGGTTGCTGTTTTGCGCCACCTCGCGCATGAAGGAGTCCTGGATGCGGCTGGCGTTTATCAGCTCGAGGATGCGCGAAAGCCGCACGGTCTCGTCGAGCCAGCGTTCCCCGCGTTCGCGCACCTCGTCGAGGACTTGTAGGGCGAGCGCGATCTGCCCGTCAAAATCTCGCCGGGTGCGCTCCACATGGCGCGCTAAAAGGGCCTCGAGTTCGCTGCAGGTCGCAAGCTGCTTGCGATTTTCCGCCAACTTTTGCTCGAGCTCCGGCTTGGCCTCACCCACCAGCTTGAGCAGCACCCCCAGCGGCGAACCCAGCTTGATCTTGGCCGATTCGTTGGTGAGCACCTTGCGGATATGGGCCTCGAGGTCGGCCAGACCGCTGCCTTGCTTTTCCCCTTGCTTGGCCCGCCGCGCAGAAAGGCCAAAGACCGGGACGCTCTGGCCCAGGGTTTGCCCCGCGCTCTGGCGCACGTACTCGAGCACCTCTTTCTGCTCGTGGGGGGAGAGCAGATCGAGCTTGTTGACGAGCAGCACGATTTTCTTGCCCCAAGCCTTGATCAGCTGCAAAAACTCCGCCTCGGACTGGGTGAAGGGGCGATCCGCGCTGGTGACAAAGAGGATCAGGTCGGCGCGGGGCAAAAAGCGTTCGGTGAGCACCTGATGGTGCTTGAGGATGGCGTTGGTGCCGGGGGTATCCACCATCCGCAGATCCTTGAGAAGCTCGTGCGGCAGGTAGATCAGCGTGAGATCCGGGCCTTGCGGTTCGAGCTTGGCTTGTTCCCCGTAGGTGAGGAGATGGATCCGATCCGTGGTCGGCGTGACCCCTTCTTTGAGCAGCTCCGCGCCCAAAAGCGCGTTGATAAGGCTCGACTTCCCGCTGTTGAACTCCCCGGTAACCACCAGCATAAATGGCCCCTCGAGGTCAGAAAGCGCTTGACGAATGGGCATCGGATCAATCGCGGTACGCGAGATGGCCTCGAGAGCTCTGGCCAGAAGGGCGCGGACATCCTGTGCCAGAGCAAGCGTTTTGGCGTCTAGCATGAGTGCAGTTTACATGCCGGAACGCTGTGGCGTGTGGGTTAGGCAATCCGGGGGTCGACGCCTATAGATGGTATTGGCGGGTGCAAAATCCACAATATGTGGTATATTGTCCTTCAGGGATCATGAAAATTATCCCACTCCATTCGGAAAGGAGGTGACTTCATGGCTGAGACGAAGACTGCAGCCAAGAAGCCTGCCGCTGCCAAAGCCCCGGCAAAGGCTGCCGCCAAGCCCGCGGCCAAAGCTCCGGCTAAAGCCACTGCCAAGGCCGAGGCAAAACCGGCTGCGGAAGCAGCCGCTAAGCCCGCTGCCAAGGCGGCTGCGGCCAAACCCGCCGCGAAGAAGGCCCCAGCAAAGGCAGCGGCCAAACCCGCCGCCAAGCCTGCCGCGAAGAAGACCACCACCAAGAAAGCGACCGCCAAGAAGTAGTCGGCGGCAAAGGAAAACATCGGCCTCGAGAGGGGCCGATAATTATTCGAGCGCTTGCCCGGCGGTCTAAATGCAAAAGGCCTGAGCGTTCTTGCCCTCTCCATGGCCAAGTAGACATACGCGGTGCAGCCGCTGCAAATCGGGTACGGGGGCGGCTTGGGCTACCCCGTAATGTCCGAAAAGTTGCCCCCCATCGCCACCAGGGATTATTGGTCTGGGGCCTGTTTACCTCATAGCGGCTGGGGCGGAAGGCGGAATCGGTCCAAGCGCCGCCGTATCATTGGTGGCTTTGTTGGATCGCCTCGACCGCTTTGGGGTTCTCGAGCGCCGACAGATCCCCCGGTTCTTGCCCCAAGTACGCTGCGCGGATCACCCGACGCATCACCTTGGCGTTGCGGGTTTTGGGCAGGTCGGGCACGAAGAGGATCTTCTCGGGCTTGAGGGCTTTCCCAAGCCCCGCGGCGATCTGATCCTCGACGGACTTGGTCAGCTCCGGGCTCGGCTCATAGCCGGGCTTCAGCACGATGAAGACCACCGCCACCTCGCCTTTGACCTCGTGCGGAACCCCGATGGCTGCGGCCTCTTTCACCGCCGGATGCGCCACGGCGGCGCTCTCGATCTCGGCAGGGCCTACCCGTTTGCCTGCGATCTTGAGGGTGTCGTCGCTCCGCCCGTGGATAGTCCAGTGCCCTTCGTTGTCCACCACGGCCCAGTCACCGTGCACCCAGACCCCAGGAAAGCGCGACCAGTAGGTGGCGAGGTAGCGGTCGGGGTCACGCCAGAACCCTTTGGTCATCCCCGGCCAAGGCCCCAGCACTGCGAGTTCGCCTACCCGGTCGGTGATGGCTTGGCCGTTCTCGTCGAGGACCGCGGCCTTAATGCCAGGAACTGCGGTGTTGAACCCCGCGGGCTTGATAGGGCGCCAGGCGGTGCAACCCAGGATGCCCCCACCGACCTCCGTGCCACCCGAGTAGTTGATGATAGGGCAGCGGCTTCCGCCCACCACCCGGAAAAACCACCGGTAGGGTTCTTCGTTCCAGGGTTCGCCGGTGGAGCCGAGCATTCTCAACCTCGAGAGGTCGTGCCGGGTCACCGCCCCTTCGCCGTAGGGGATCAGCGCGCGAACCAGGGTAGGGGAGAGGCCCAGGTGGGTGATTCCATGGCGGGCGCACATGGCCCACAACCGGCTGGCGTCGGGAAAGTCAGGAGCCCCCTCGTAGAGAAACACCGCCCCGCCCACCGTGAGCCCGCCCAGGATGGCCCACGGCCCCATCATCCACCCCATGTCGGTGAACCAGAAGAGGGTTTCGCCCGCGCGTAGGTCAAAGAGATGGGCAATGTCCTGGGCGGCTTTGATGGGAAAACCGGCGTGGTAATGCACAGTTCCTTTAGGCTTGCCGGTGGTGCCCGAGGTGTAGATCAGCATGAAGGGATCCATGCTGTCCATCGCCTCGTAGGGGGCTGCTGGGCTTTGTTCGTCGATCAGGTCGTTCCAGGCGAGCTCGCCCGGTTGGAGCGTCGCTTCCCCGAAGCGCTGCACGACCAGGATCCTCTCCACGGAAGGAGAAGCTTGGGCTGCTTTTCGCGCTGTTTGGAGCAGGTTTACCTTTCCGCCGCGCCGGTAAAATCCGTCCGCCGTGATGAGCAGTTTGGCCTCGGCGTCGTTGAGTCGCGTCGCGGCGGCCTCAGCGGCGTAGCCGGAAAAAATCGGCACCAAGATGGCCCCCACGCGGGCTATTGCCAAGGCGCTGATGGCGGTTTCGGGGAGCATGGGAAGAAAGATCCCCACCCGGTCTCCCTTGGCGATGCCTAGGCTTCGGAGCCCGTTGGCTGTTTGGGCTACGGCGGCCTCGAGCGTTTGATAGCTGAGGCGAACGACTTGCCCGTCCTCACCTTCCCAGATGATGGCGGTCTCCTCGGCCCGGTGAGGGAGGTGCCGGGCTAGCGCGTTATAGGCCAGGTTGAGCTTGCTGCCGGGGAACCAGTGGGGCCACTCCGGGCCTTGGGAGGTATCCAGGACCCGCCGGTAGGGCTGCATCCACTCGAGGCCTAGCTCCTGCAAGGTGGCCTCCCAAAACCCCTCGAGGTCTTGGACGCTGTACTCGTAGAGGGCTTGGTAGGTGGAAAGCCCCAGCCGTTGCATAAGCCGCTCGAGATGGCTGCCTTGGGTATAGGCCGCCGAGGGATACCAGATGGGTTCGGACATCCGTGACCTCCGCTTGTCGAAGAGCATAACCCTGCGGCGCTCTTTTCGTCTTGACCCGCCCGCGCGGGGCTACCCCTTTTTACGAAACAGCCCGAACAGCCCCTTGCCTTTGGCCGGAGGTTCGGGCGGTTTTTCCTTGGCTCGAGGCGGAACCTCGGGGTGGGCGAGCGTGGCCAGGAAGTCCTTAAGGGTCTTGCGCCGCTCGGGGTCCTTGTCGAGCAAGCCCCGTAAAACACGGTCTAGCGGTTGCGGGAGGTTGGTGGGGGCGGCGGGCAAGTGGAGGTGGGCGTATTCGAGCTGTTCATAGGTCTCGCCCTTGAAAGGTCGCCTGCCGGTGAGGAGTTCGTAGGCCAGTACCCCAAACGAGTAGGTGTCGGAGGCTGGGGTAGGGTCACCCCCGGCAAAAAGTTCGGGGGCCATGTAAAAAGGGCTCCCGGCCCGCTCGCCTGGGCGGTAGTTCTCGCGGGTGCGGGCTACGCCCAGGTCGCCCAGCTTGTAGACGCCCTGGTTGCGGTAGATGTTGGAGGGCTTGACGTCTTGGTGGATCACTCCCTGATCGTGCAAAAAGATCAAGGCCGCGGCAATCTGTTGTAGGCAGGTTTTGGCCTCGTCCGCCGGCAGGGTTCCGTGGCCAAGGCGGTCTTCCAGACTGCCCTCGGACATGTACTCGAGGGCCAAGAACGCTTCCTCTCCAAAAGGTCTCCCGGCCAGACCCCGCACCAGGTATTTGTGGGAGAGGGCCAGCGAGAGGCCCACCTCCTGGGCGAAGCGCTCGGCCAGCTTGGGGTCGCCGCGTACTTCTTTGCGGGGAATTTTCATCGCCACCGGGGTGTCATCGGGGGCCTTGGCCAGGTACACCTGGGAGAAGCGCCCCAACCCCAAGAGCATCTCGAGCTTGAAGTCCTTGCGCGAGAGGTGGCGAAAACTCATCCTAGCGACCAAACCTCCCCTGGTTTCAGCGCGCGCCCTTCTATTCCCAAAAGCCGGGCTCGGGCCACGAAGGCCTCCCCGTCTTGCACGATGGGAGGGAAGGTATTGTAGTGGATGGGCAACACCGCCTTGGGTCGGATCAGCTCGAGGGCCTGGAGGGCCTCGTCGGGACCCATGGTGAAGTGGTCCCCGATGGGGAGGCAAGCCAAGTCAATTCCGTGTTTGCCGATAAGGCTCATGTCGCTGAAGAGCGCGGTGTCCCCGGCGTGGTAGATCCTCTTCCCGCCCAACTCCAGGATTATCCCGGTGGGCATCCCGCCATAAGTTCCGTCGGGGAAAGAGGAAGAGTGCCAGGCTGGGGTGAGCTTGAGCGAACCCCACTCGGCCCTGAACTTCCCCCCGATGTTCATGGGGATAGCTTTGGCCCCTTTTCTCTCGGCGTAGTAGCCGATCTCGGCGGTGCCGATGATGGTGGCGCCTTTTTGTGCCAGCGCTAAGCTATCGCCCCAGTGGTCGCCGTGGGCGTGGGTAACCAGGACATAGTCGACCTCGAGCTCCTCGGCTTTGAGGCTGGCGGTGGGGTTGCCGCTCAAGAAGGGATCGACCACGATTCGGGTGGTGCCGTCGCTCAAGTAAACCGCCGAGTGTCCCAGGTAACGAAGTTCCAACACGGTCTACCTCCTTTTCTCCTTGCAGCGTTCTTGGGGGGTCTAGGCTATTCCCAGTATATCGAGGCTCGTGCCGAGCGTGGGGTTACCGACGAACTATCTTTGGTTGAGGGCCTCCAGCGCCCGGCTGATGGTGCGCTGAAAAGCGGCTTCGGCCATGCGCCTGAGGGCCTTACCGCCCCATTTTTCTCCCTCCGGGAGCCGGGCGTGCAGCCGCACGGTGATGGTATAAGCGAGCGCGCCTCCTACCGCCGTCCCCTCCCCGGAGAGTTCCGCCCAAAATGCCGGGGGCGCACCTTCATCGAGGGGTAGCGCCGTTAAAGAGGCATGCTCTGCGTCTTCGGCCTGCAAGTGGCTGCGGAAGGGGAAGCGCAGTTCCCCCATCAACGGGGTATACGCGACGAGTTCGCCCACCAGGTGCTCACCCTCGCGGTGTAAGCCCTGGAAGGGAGGGCGTTCGCCGAACACCCGTTCGGGAGCCAGAAGCTCAGCGGGGCTGCCAGGAATGCGCAATTCGAAGGTCCGCTCCAGGGTCATATGGCCGAAGCATCTTAACACCCCCAGGTGGGGCCAGGCTGCGCCCCCAATCACACAAGGAGCGGGGAGAGAGGCCCTCGCCGTTCTCCTCAGTCCACCCACTCCACCCGCACCGCGCCCGACTTTAGCAGCTCTTCAACCTCCTGGTCTTGTATGTTGCGCAGCCGCGGCAAATGAGCGAAGTGTGGGGTCGCGGTGGCCAGGCCTACCCGCACCACCAAGACCTCTTCGCCCTCGGCCTTGCCGATTCGCCAGACCAGATGGTTGCCCAGTTTTCCTAAAAGGTCGTCGAGCGCAGCTTCCATAAGCCCATAGTGTTCGGGGTCTTGGGTAAAAGGGCAAGGGTAGCCTTAGGGTTGCACCTCGAGCAGGGCGAATTTCAAGTAAAAAGTCTCCGGTACGTTCAGCAGGATCGGGTGATCCCAGCCTTGGGTGCGCTTCTCGACGACCCGCAGGCTTTTATGGGCGTCGGCGGCTGCGTCGGAGAGCATTTGGTAGAACATCGCCTCGCTCAGGTGATGGCTGCACGAGGCCGTAGCCAGGATGCCGCCCGGCTTGAGGAGTTTCATAGCCCGCAGGTTGACCTCCTTGTAGGCGGCGTAGGCGCGCTCGAGGTCGCGCCGGCTTTTGGCGAAAGCTGGGGGATCCAGCACGATCAGGTCGTAGCGGTGGCGCTGTTTTTCCTGCTCGCGCAAAAACTCAAAAGCGTTGGCCTCCCGCGTCTCGAGCCCTAATCGGTTGGCCGCGGCATTCTCCTGGGCCCGCCTGAGCGCCTCCGCGGAGGAATCCACCGCCACCACCCGGCTGAAGTTTGTGGCCAGGTGCAGGGCGAAGGAGCCGTGGTAGCTGAACACATCGAGGGCCGATTCTCCGCGGAAGGCCGCCAGCCGCAGCCGGTTATCGCGCTGGTCGAGGAAAGCTCCGGTTTTCTGCCCCTCGCGAAGGTCTACCCGATAACGCACCGGACCCTCCTCGACCCAGACGTGATCCGGCACATCTCCATAGAGCGGCTTTACCTCTTGAGGGAGCCCCTCGAGCCTCCGGCTCCTTTGATCGTTCTTGGCCAGCACGCTCTGCACCGGGAGGGTCTCGAGCAGCGCCTTCAGCAGCTTATCGCTCAGCGGCTCCAAGGCGGCCGAGCCCACCTGCATCACCGCGTGCTGGGCGTAGATATCGAGCACCAGTGCGGGAAGGAAATCCCCCTCGGCATGGACCAGCCGGTAGCCCCCGGCGGGGTTTTGCTCCAGCGCTCCCCTACGGCGCTCGAGGGCCAGCCGGAGGTTGGTCAACAGGGCCGCTTCGGCATCCTCTACCTCGCCAAAGCAGAACGCCCGCACCGCGATCTCCGAGGTCGGGTTCCACAAGGCCCAGGCCAGGAGGCCCTTAGGGCCGTATACGGGGAACAGCCCCGGTTCTGGGGGGCCATCTTGAACGTCGCTCTTGTAGACCCAAGGGTGCCGGGCTAACAGGCGGCTGGCCCCCTTGGGGCTCACGCGGATCTTCGCTTTGGCGGACAGCTCCACTCTAGCGAGTCTAAGCAGCGGTCTTCGCGGTTTGCAAGCCAAGGAAACCCGTTGTCCCCGGAGCGGCGGCCTGTGAGAGCGCGCGAGTCCCGCCCCCTCGATTGAGTAAAAGCGCACAAACTCTCCCGCGAATGCATGTAACGATTGTTACACAAATGACCTCGAGGGAACAGCGGGGGGCAAAACTGGGGGGCGGCAACAGGGGTTTTGGATTGCCTCCAATTAATAGCGGAGCCTACGGGGTAAACTCTCCCTTGACAGGCTCCTCATCCATCCCTGCGGTTCGCGTTGACACTAGCGTTTGCTGCCCGATACAATACCACGGGCGCTAAATTGCGCAGGTTTTCACGAAAGTAGCGGTTCACCGCGCAGGTTGCACGAGAGGAGGCATGGTGGCTAGCCAAGGACTGATCAAAAGCCTTGCTGAGCAGGAACAGGAGCTGGCCCGGCGGTTGGAAGAGGCCCGCCGCACGGCTCAAGCCAAGCTCAGCGAGGCCGAAGCGGAAGCGGCCCGCATCGAGCAAGCAGCCCAGCAGAGCTTGCGCGAGCTGGAGAGTCGGTACCGCGCCGAGACCGCCGAGATGGTGGCCAGAATCGAAGCTGAAGCCCGGCAAAAGGCCGAGGCCGAAGCCCAGGCGATCAACTCTGCTGCGGCTTCTAAGATCGCGGGGGCGATTCAAGAGGTGCTCAAGGAGGTTCTACCCTAAGCAAGGAGGTATCCCCTGATTGCAACGATGGAAAAACTGATGGTGGCCGGACCCAAGCGGCTGGCCAAAGAGCTGCTGGCCGAACTCCAGAGGGCTGGGGTGGTGCATATCGAACCCTTGCGCACCGAGGAGCTGGGCGAATACCGCCTCAACGCCGACGAGGATGGCGAGCTGCGGCGCTGGGAGGCAGTGGCGGCGGGCGCCGAACATGCCCTGGGGATCTTGGGCAAAGCCCCCACCCCCACCAGGCCCTTTTCCGGCGGCCTCTCCGACGCCGAGGCCATCCTCAAGCCATGGTCGGAGCGGGCGGAGGTGCTGGGCCGCGAGCGGGCCGCTTTGGAGGAAGAACTCCAGGCCATCCAGCTCTTCGGCTCGGTGGCCGAGCGGTTGGCTGGGCTCACCCACGGCCTGGATCAGAGCCAGCGCCTGGCGGTGATCCCCTTCCTGGTGAGCAAGCTCGAGGAGCTCGAGCCGCTGCGGGCCGCTTTACAGGCTAGCTTGGGGGAGCGCTTTTTGCTCGAGGCGGAAGCCCTGCCCAACCAGGTGGCGGCGGTGGTGGTGGTGCTCCGCCGCGACCTCGAGGCGGCTCGCGCGGCACTTTCGCGGCAAGGGCTGGCGGAGCTGCGCTTCCCCGGGGTCTACGGGAACCTCCCGCTGACCCAGGCCGCGGCCCGGATGCGCGAGCGTAGCCAGCTGGCTCCCGAGGAGCTGATGGGCATCCGCGAGGAGCTGGCCAAGCTCGCCAAGGAGTCCCAGGGGGCTTTAGAGGCGCTATGGACCCGTGCCAAGGACGAGGCGGCCCGCCTGCGTTCGCTTGCGGATATGGCCGCGGGCAAGTACGGCTTCGTCCTGATGGGATGGGTGCCCCAGGATGCCAAGGGGCAGGTGGAGGCCGCTTTGGGTCGGCTCAAGGACCAGATCATCTATAGCTTTGAGCCGGTAGATGAGCATCACGAGGCTCACCAGGTTCCCGTGACGCTCAAAAATCCCGCCTGGGCCAAGCCTTTCGAGCTGTTGCACGGCTTCCTTAACACCCCTCGCTACGGCGGCTATGACCCCACGGTGATGATCGCCTTGACCTTCCCCTTCTTCTTCGGCATGGTAGTGGGCGATATCGCCTTTGGGCTGTTGTTCTTCCTCCTGGCGCGGCTTTTCGCCGGGTACGCCCGTCGCGGTGAGACCCTCGAGATCGGCTTCCTGGGAGCAAAAATGGGGCCGGGGGTGCTCGGTCAGCTCTCCAAAGTGCTCAGCTGGATGGCTTTCTGGGCGGTGGTGTGGGGGTTCTTGTACGGCGAGTTCTTCGGGACTTTCCTCGAGAAGCTCCACGTCTTCTACGATCCTCACCACCACGGCGAAGCTGGCGAGGCGGCCAAGGGGCTGATCCCAATCCTTATCAACCGCCTCGATTTCGAGCGCACCGCCAACTTCCTGATCGTGATCAGCTTGGCCTTCGGGGTGTTCCAGGTGCTTTACGCCTTCGGTATACGGGCTTATTACGCCTACAAGCACCGGCACATGTCCCATTTCTGGGAGGGGTTGGGCTACCTGGCAGGGTTGGTAGGGTTGGTGGCTTTTGCCTACACCTTCCAAACCGGGAAGGGGGCGCCCCTCACCTACATCCTGCTCGCCGTGGGTCTAGCCATCTTCCTGGTGTCGGTGTTCCTGGCCCGCATCCCGCTGATGATCGCGGAGCTTCCCGGTAAGGGTGGGCAGATCCTCAGTTACATTCGTATCTACGCGGTAGGGGTAGCAGGGGCGGTGCTCTACGACCTGGCCAACCAGGTGGGCTTTGGCTTGGCCCACAGCATTGGCATCCTGGGCGTCCTGCTCGGCTTGCTGTTGGGCGGGTTGATGGTGATCCTCATCACCGCGGTCACGCTGTTGGGGCACGTGCTCCAGCCGATCCGTTTGCTGTGGATCGAGTTTGCTTCCAACTTCGGTTTCTACGATGAGAGCGGCAAACCCTACCGGCCTTTCCGGTCGGTGGGGAGCGAATCCTCTTAGTCCATGGTTATCCAGATGAGAGAAGGAGCAAAAGATATGGCAAAGAAAGTTCTCACGGTGTTGGCGTTTGTTCTGGTTGCGGCGTTGGCTTTGGCGCAGGAGGCTGCCGGGGGCGCTTCGGCGGCGATGAAGGACGGCCTGAAGGCCATCGGCATGGGCTTGGCGCTGGGCTTAGGCGCCCTGGGTACCGGCGTGGCCCAGTCGGCCATCGGGGCGGCGGCTTTGGGAAGTGTAGTAGAAGACCGTCGCAACATCGGTTTTGCTTTCATCTTCTTCCTGCTGCCCGAAACGCTGGTGATCTTCGGCTTCGTAGGCTTCTTCTTGCTGCGTGGTCTGTGAATTAGGGGAACGGAGAGGCATTTGAATGTCCAAACTCGAGGACATCCTCAAACAAGAAGTAAGCTCGGAAATCGCCTCCATCACCGCAGAGGCCGAGGCCAAGGCCCGGGCTATTGTGGAGGAGGCCCAGGGCCGGGCTGAAGCCCTCAAGGCCAGCCGCCTAAAAGCCCTCGAGGTCGAACGTCAGGCAGCCCTGCGGCGGGCCGAAAGCGCGGCTGAACTGGTGGTGAACCAGGCCCGGATTCGCTCGCGTGGACAGATCGTAGACCAGGTAAAGGCCGGGGTGAGGCAGGCCTTGGCGGCCCTGCCCTCGCAGCCCGACTACCCCGCCATTCTTGCCAAGCTCGCCGAGGAGGCTTTGCGTGGGGTGGATAAGCCCGAGGCCCTGGTGGTCAACCCCGCCGATGCTCCGCATTTGGAGAGCTGGGCCAAGGACAAGGGGCTCGAGCTCAGGACCGACCCCTCGGTTCGCTTGGGGGTGCGCCTGACCTCGGCGGGGGAGAAGTTCTACGTGGAAAACACCCTCGCCGAGCGCCTCGAGCGGAGCTGGGAGGCTTTATCGGCCAAAGCCGTCAAGGCGATTTGGGGGTAGATGGTGTCCTTTGCCTACCTCAACGCCCGGGTGCGCAACCGCCGGAGCCAGGTTCTTCCGGAGAGCTTTTTCCAGCAGGCGCTGAACCAGTCGTTCCCGGAGTTCGTGCGCGCCCTGGGGGACTCCATCTACGGCCCCGACCTGGTAGGGGATGGGCTAACCGACGTGGACCGGGCGGTCTCCAGCCACCTGGCCCGCACCGTGGCCGATCTTCCCGAGATGGTCACCGGGAGCGAGCGCGAGGCGGTGGCGCTGGCCCTCCTCAGGGCTGACCTCACCAACCTCAAGGCCATCCTGCGCGGCAAGGCTATGGGGCAAAGCCCCGAGGAGATCAAGGCCCGGCTCTCCGGCGGCACCTTGCCGGAGGTGTTGGTAGGCGCCATGCTGCAAGCCCCGGATGTACCCTCGGTGGCCCAGGTGCTGCAGCTGCCCACCCACCCCCTGGCCAAGGCGCTGCGCGCCGCCGCCGCTCGAACCCAAGACCTCCTCGAGATCGAAGTGGCCCTAGACCGGGATTTCTTCGCCTATTCGCTGGAAAAGGCTCGGCGGCTGGGTCAGGCCTTTTTGGCCTCGTACTTCACGCTCGAGGTGGACGCGATCAACCTCTCCACCGCTTTCAAGCTGCAGGCTTTGGGGGTGTCGGCGGAGCCCGAGCGCTATTTTGTGCCGGGGGGGAGCCTGGTCACCCCGGTGCTCTTTAGCCGGGTGGCCTCGGGGGACCTGGGCGCTATGGAGAGCTTGGCCGCGACGCCTTTGGCCCCGGCGGCTTCGGCCCGCGACCTGGCGGCTTTGGAGCGCGGGCTGCGCCGGGCGCTTTTGAACAAGGCCCTGCAGGGTGGGCGCGACACCCTGGGGGCGGGGATGGCGCTGGCCTATATCCGCGAGAAAGAGTGGGAGGCAGCCCGGGTGCGGCTTCTGGCCCGGCGGGCCTTTTACAACTTGCCGGTCGCGGCTATCGAAAAGGAGGTCTTCCTGTGAAGATTGCCGTGCTTACCGACCCCGATACCGCCACCGGTTTCCGCTTGGCGGGGCTCGAGGCGGTCTCGGCCAGCCCGGCTGATGCGGTGGCCAAGCTTACCGAGATGATCACCTCCAACCGTTATGCGTTGATCGCGGTGGACGAGGGGCTGCTCCCTGATCCCAACCGCGCCGTCGAGCGGGTCATGCGCGCTCGCGAGGTGCCGGTACTCTTGTCCTTGCCCAACTTGCTCTCGGCCTTTAGCGGGGCGACCGACGCCAAGCTCTATATGCGCCGGTTGGTGCGGGATACCATCGGCTTTGACATCAAGCTGTAAGGGGACCCCCAGCGCAGCGCGCCGCAAACCGTTACAATCCTGTATCTCGGAACTTCGGCTTGGACTTTTGGGAAACCCCACACGAGGAGGATAAGAAAGTGGGAACCATCAAAAAAATCGCAGGACCTGCGGTGATCGCCGAAAACCTTGAGGGCGCCAAGATGTATGACATCGTACGCGTCGGCAAGGAGAAGCTGGTGGGGGAGATCATCCGCCTGGACGGCGAGACCGCTTTTGTGCAGGTCTACGAAGATACCAACGGGCTCCAAGTGGGCGAAGAGGTCATCACCACTGGGCTTCCGCTGGCCGTAGAGCTGGGGCCGGGGATGCTCAACGGCATCTTCGACGGTATCCAGCGCCCCCTGGACAAGATCCAGGAGGCCTCCGGCATGTACATCAGCCGGGGGATCGAGGTAAGCCCTCTCGACCGCAGCAAAAAGTGGCCCTTTACCCCCATGAAAAAGGTGGGCGATGAGGTGAAGGGGGGAGACGTACTGGGTACGGTGCCGGAGTTCTCCTTCACCCACAAGATCCTGGTCCCGCCGGACAAGGCGGGCCGGATCAAGCGCATCGTGGGGCCGGGCGAGTACACCATTGATGACCCTATCGCCGAGCTCGAGGACGGCACCGTGCTGCGCCTGAGCCATCGCTGGCCGGTGCGCAAGGCTCGGCCTATTCAACGCAAACTCGACCCCGACGAGCCCTTCTTGACGGGGATGCGCATTCTCGACGTGCTCTTTCCGCTGGCGGCGGGCGGTACTGCGGCCATTCCCGGCCCCTTTGGTTCGGGGAAGACCGTGACGCAGCAGTCCATCGCCAAGTACGGCGACGCCGACATCGTGGTCTATGTGGGTTGCGGCGAGCGCGGCAACGAGATGACCGACGTGTTGGTGGAGTTCCCTGAGCTCGAGGACCCCAAGACTGGGGGCCCGCTCATGCACCGCACCATCCTCATCGCCAACACCTCCAACATGCCGGTGGCGGCCCGCGAAGCCTCGCTCTACACCGGGATCACCGTGGCCGAGTACTTCCGCGACCAGGGCTATAAGGTTTCCCTGATGGCCGACAGCACCAGCCGCTGGGCCGAGGCGTTGCGCGAGATCGCCAGCCGCCTGGAGGAGATGCCGGCGGAGGAGGGTTACCCCCCTTACCTCGCCAGCCGCCTCTCGGCCTTCTACGAGCGCAGCGGCAAGGTCGTCACCCTTTCAGGGGAGCAGGGGGCGGTTTCGGTGATCGGCGCGGTAAGCCCGGCGGGCGGAGACTTCTCCGAGCCGGTCACCCAGGCCACGTTGCGCATCACCGGAGGGTTCTGGGCCCTCGATGCCCAGCTCGCGCGCGCCCGGCACTTTCCCGCTATCAACTGGGCCCGCTCGTATTCCTTGTTCTTGAACATCCTCGAGCCCTGGTACCGCCAGAACGTGGCCCCTGACTACCCCGAGCTGCGCACCCAGCTCATCACCCTCCTTCAGCGGGAAGCCGACTTACAGCAGGTGGTGCAGCTGGTGGGGCCGGACGCCCTGCAAGACGCCGAGCGCCTCACCCTCGAGATAGGCCGCATTGCCCGTGAGGACTTCCTGCAACAAAACGGTTTCGATCCGGTGGACGCCAGCTGCTCGATGAGCAAGGCCTACGGCATGATGCAGATGATCGTGAGCCTGCACAAGGCGGCTGAAGCGGCCTTGCAGCGCGGGGCCACCATCGCCGATTTCCTCTCCGACCCGGTGATCGAAAAGATCGGCCGGGCCCGCTACGTCCCCGAGGCCGAGTTCCCCGCCTACAAAGCCGAGTTTGACAAAGCGCTCGAGGGCGCGTTCAAGGTGAGGGCCTAAGGAGGTAAGGCATGCTGAAGAAAGAGTATAGCGCCGTCACCTATGTCTCAGGGCCGCTTCTGTTCCTCGAGGGGGCCCAGGACCTGGCTTACGGAGCCATCGTCAACATCACCGATGGCTCGGGCCGGGTGCGGGGCGGCCAGGTGATCGAGGTATCCGACCAGTACACGGTGCTCCAGGTGTTTGAGGAGACCAGTGGGCTCGACCTGGCCAACACCAAGGTGAGCTTGGTGGAAGACGTAGCCCGCCTGGGTGTCTCCAAGGAGATGGTAGGCCGGGCTTTCAACGGGATCGGGCGCCCTATTGACGGCCTGCCCCCGGTGGTGGCCGAGAAGCGCCTGCCCATCAACGGCTCCCCCATCAACCCGGTCTCGCGCGAGAAGCCCGAGGAGTTCATCCAGACCGGCGTTTCGGCTATCGACATGAACATGACCTTGGTGCGCGGGCAGAAGCTACCCATCTTCTCCGGCTCGGGTCTGCCCCACAACGAGCTGGCCGCCCAGATCGCCCGCCAGGCCAAGGTGCTGGGCGAGGGCGAGGGCTTTGCGGTAGTGTTCGCCGCGATGGGTATTACCCAGCGCGAGGTGAGCTACTTTTTGCAGGAGTTCGAGCGCACCGGGGCTCTCTCCCGCAGCGTGCTCTTCCTCAACAAGGCCGACGACCCCACGGTCGAGCGCCTGCTCACCCCCCGCATGGCCCTCACCGCCGCCGAGTACCTGGCCTTCGAGCACGACTACCACGTGCTGGTCATCCTTACCGACATGACCAACTACTGCGAGGCGCTGCGCGAGATCGGCGGGGCCCGCGAGGAGATCCCCGGTCGCCGCGGTTACCCCGGCTACATGTACACCGACCTGGCCTCGATCTACGAGCGCGCGGGGGTGGTGCACGGCAAAAAGGGTTCGGTCACCCAGATCCCCATCCTCTCCATGCCCGGTGACGACATCACCCACCCCATCCCCGACCTCACCGGCTACATCACCGAGGGGCAGATTTTCATCGCGCGCGAGCTGGCCCAGCAGGGTATCTATCCCCCCATCAACGTACAGCCCAGCCTTTCGCGCTTGATGAACAACGGCATCGGCAAGGGCAAGACCCGCGCTGACCACAAGGAGCTGGCCGATCAGCTTTTCTCGAGCTATGCCCGCGGCGTAAACCTGCGTCGCCTGGTAGCCATCACCGGAGAGGACGCCCTCACCGAGATCGACAAAAAATACCTGCGCTTTGCCGAGAACTTCGAGCGAAAGTTTATCAACCAGGGCCAGAAAGAGCGCAGCATCGAAGAGACTCTCAATATAGGTTGGGCTTTGCTCTCTGATTTCCCGCCCTCGGAGCTCAAGCGCATCCGTCGAGAGTACATCGACCAGTACTACCAGAAGACCGGGAAGCTCGAGGAGCTGGTGGGAGCATAGGGATGCGGCCATACGTCGCAGGTAGTACGTCGTACGCAAAAGCCGGAGGCGTAAGCCCTGGGGCGTATGACGTACGACGCACCGGAGGTGCCAATGGCTGAGCAAGTCAGTCCTACCCGCTCTACGCTCCTGGCCAAGCGCGACCAAAAGCGCCTGGCCCTGCAGGGAGTAGACCTCCTGAAGAACAAGCGGGACGCCCTCATCGCGGAGTTTTTCTCCTTGGTCAAGGACTCGCTCTCGGCCCGCGAGGCTTTGCAAAACGCGGCCAAGGAAGCCTATTTCCGTATCCTGCTGGCCAAGTCCTTTGACGGCCCCGAGGCGGTGGAGTCGCTCTCGCTCTCCGGCGGCCACATCGAGGTGGGGCTACAGGTGGAGAGCTTGTATGGGGTCAAGGTCCCTCGGATCAACCCGCCGCAAAGCGGCGGGGAGTTGGGCTTCAGCCCCATCGGGGTGGGCCCCTCCACCCTCGAGGCGGCCCGTCAGTTCCGCGCCCTGGCCGAGGCTATCCTGCAGGTCGCCAACACCGAGAACCGCTTGCGCAAGATTGGGGAGGAGATCAAACGAACTTCCCGCCGGGTGAACGCCCTCGAGCAGATCACCATCCCCGAGATCAACGAGCAGATCAAGTTTATCTCGGACACCCTCGACCAGCGGGCCTTGGAGGAGGTCACCACCCTCAAGCGCATCAAGAAGAAGATCGAGATGCGCAACGCCACCGAGCGCGGGGAGGTGCGGGCGGACCTCGAGGTTGGCGCTGGGTTGTAAGCGCATCCTTAGGCTTTTCCCCGCCGCTAGGCGGGGGTTTTTGTCTTGCGCTACCTACGGTAAACTGTAGGCGATTTTCGAGGAGGCGAAAACATGAAGCGACGGCTGCTCTTGATGCTCTTTGGATTTTTTCTCCTCGGTTTAGCTCAATCCCCCAACCGCGTACCCCCTGGTTGGTTGGAGGTTCCTGGCCCCGAGGGAACGATGTGCTCGGATGGCTCACCGTGGAAGTTCTACGTGAGCCCTGGGGCCGCCAACAAGGTGGTGCTGGACTTCCAAGGGGGCGGGGCCTGCTGGAACGAGGGCACCTGTAACCCCCAGACCGCGACCTATACCCGCACCGTGCAGGCGAACGAGCTCTTTTTGGCGCAGGGGATCTACAACCGCCTCAGCATCGCCAACCCCTTCTATGGCTGGACGCACATCTTCGTGCCCTACTGTACGGCGGACGTTCACTGGGGGGACGCGAGCGTACAGTACGGCCAGACCACCATCCAGCACAAGGGCGCGGTGAATGCTAAAGCGGCCCTGGAGTGGCTGTTTGCCAACCGGCCTAACCCCGAGGTGGTGTTCGTGACCGGCTGTAGCGCAGGGGCTTACGGCGCGGTGATGTGGGCTCCCTACGTGATGCGGCATTACCCCGACGCCAAGGTGATTCAGCTGGGGGATGCCGGGGTGGGTGTAGTCAACGAGGCTTTCGCCAATAGCGGCTTCAAAAACTGGAAAGCGGAAGGAGCCCTACCCGACTGGATCCCCGATCTGGCCGCAGCCAAGGCCGATGCCTCGAAGATTCGCCTACCCACCATCTATGCGGCCATCGCCAAGGCTTACCCCAAGGACGTGCTGGCGCAGTACACCACCGCCCAGGACAACACCCAGATCTTCTTTTACGGCTTGATGAAGGGCGAGCGGCAGCCCAGCCAGGCCACGGCGGTGGAGTGGGTGCAAGGGGCCTTGGCCAACCTGGCCGCGATCAAGCAATCCAGCCCCAACTTTTTCAGCTTTGTGGCTCCCGGTGGGCAGCATTGCGTGATCCCGCGCCCGGAGTTTTACACCCTCAAGGTGGGAGACACCTCGCTTTTAGATTGGGTAAATAAACTGATCAAGACGGGAAACCCCGGCGATGTGGCCCCGCGTTAGGCCTCCGACCCCGGCTTGGTCATTCGCCCGATGGTGAGGAGGGCTGGCTCCCGTGAGGCGTGCTATGCCTGGGGCGGGTCGCCGTATCTACCCCAAATTCTCCCAGGTGACGTGCTCCCCTTGGATGGGTGGGGGTTGTTTCTTCGGCGCGAACTTGGTAAACCACTCGCGTAAGGAGGGCTCGAGGCCCACCAGCACCTTGTGCACGGTAGATCTCTTGAGCGGGGCGGCCCGTAAGAGGCCGGTGAGCAGCTGATCCCTGCCTGACTCCACCAAACGGGCGGCCTGGGTGGTGAACTGCCCCTGGAACCACAGCTGATCGGAGAGGTTGTGCGGTTTGCGGCCATAACCGCCCAGGCTGGGTTTCTGCGGGGTCAGCCCGGCGATCAAGGCTCCCCAGGCCACCGCCTGTTCGTATAACTCGGGGCGGGCTTGACAGAGGGCCAGCAGATACAAATAGTTGGCGACGAATTCGTCCACCCAGCGCACCCGGGTACGTAGGCCCCAGGCTACTTGCACCGCGTGGGCGTACTCATGCCCTAAGTTGAGATCCAGGAAGTGCTCCACCCGTCCGGGGAGTGGCCTCGTCCGTTTGACGGCGGGCACCAACGCCTCGCGCAGCCGCCAGACCAAGCGTTCGGGGTAGCGGGCGGGGATGAACAGGTAAAGCCCCTCCTTGAGGCTGGTGCGCTGAAAGGGAAAACCATAGGGGTGGCGGGTGCGGGCGCGCCAATCCGCTTCGCCCAGCACCATCACCGTGACCGCCGGGATGGGTTGGTAGGTTTTGAGCGTTCGCTCGAGGTCGGCCAGATACTCCTGCAAAGCCCTGGCCCGCAAAACCGCCCCGCTGGAGGCCCAGGCGGGCACGGCGGGATGGGGGAGGGGTTGCACGCCCTTAGTGTACGCGCTGCTTGTTAGAGTTTCCGCTAGGCCATCTGCTGCTGGGACTTGTCCGGCCCGGGGGGAATCTAGCCCCGTGGGGCCCGTGGAGTGGCGACCCAGAAAAGCAGGGCCAGCAGCACGGCCAACAGGAAAAGGGTCAGTCCCAGGCCCATTCGTCTACCTCGGTGGCCTCGCCTGAGCGCAGCCCTGCCCGCCACAGCCCGGCGATCGGTACGATCAGCACCAGGCTGATCAGCAGCAGCAACAAGACCTCCATGGCTTCAGCCTAGCCGGGAGTGGTCAGTCGGGTGTCAAGAGACCGCTCCGGGGAGGCGTCCAGAGCGGTCTCTTGGGGAGATTGCCCTTGAGCGTGGCTACGCTCATCCTACTGGTAGGGCCAACTTAGAGTAGCCAAAGGGGCGTTACCCCAGCGTTACAGCCGGAAAGCCCTGCTCTACACGCCAAGACCTGGGTATGCGGCTAGATCACTTCCCTAAACCCGATGGCCTCTGCCCGGGCCTGGAGTTCGCGCTTCAACAGGGTGTGCTTGGGATGTTCCAGGTAAGGGTCGGCCTCGAGGATGCGTTTGGCCAACTCCCGCGCCCGCTCGATGATCTCGCTATCGGAAGCGAGGTCGCCCAGCTTGAGGTCGGGCATCCCCGACTGGCGCACCCCGCGCAGCTCGCCGGGGCCGCGCAGTTCCAGGTCTTTCTCGGCGATGTAAAAGCCATCGGTGCTCTCCTCGATTACCCGCAGGCGGCTCATGGTTTTTTTGCTGGTCTCGCCTGCGATGAGGATGCAGTAGGCCTCGAGGCCGCCCCGCCCCACCCGCCCGCGCAGCTGGTGGAGCTGGGACAGCCCGAAACGCTCGGCGTTCTCGATGACCATCACCGTGGCCTGAGGGATGTCCACCCCCACCTCGATCACCGTGGTGGAGACCAGCAGGTCGAAGTGCCGGTAGCGGAAGCGCTCCATCACTGCGTCTTTTTCCTCAGGGCGCATCTTGCCGTGGAGGAGGTCGATCCGTACATCGGGCAGGAGTGCTTGCAGCTCCTGGGCGAGCCGGGTGGCGGCCTGGAGCTCGGCAGTGGCCTCCGAATCGCCTTCTTCGATCATCGGCGTGACCACGAAGACCTGATGCCCCTTGGCGATCTCCTGCCGGGCGAAGGCGTAGGCCTGGTGGCGTAGCTTATGGGGGAGCACCTTGGTTTTGACCGGGGTGCGGCCCGGCGGAAGTTCATCGATCTGTGAGACCTCGAGGTCGCCGTACATGGTCAGGGCCAGCGAGCGCGGGATCGGCGTAGCCGACATCACCAGCACGTCCGGGCGGCTTTTGAGCAGCTTGCGCCGCTGCATCACCCCGAAGCGGTGCTCTTCGTCGATGACCGCCAGACCCAAGTCCTTGAACTCCACCCCCTCCTGGATAAGCGCGTGGGTTCCCACCACCACATCGGTGTGCGCCGAACGGAGGCGTTCCAGGGCTTCGCGCTTTTCCCCGGCGCTCATCGAGCCCACCAGCAAGTCCACCGTCACCCCTAAGGGGAAGAGGTATTTTTGCAGGTTCGCGTAGTGCTGTTTGGCCAGGATCTCGGTGGGGGCCATCAGGGCGCCCTGGGCTCCGTTCTGAGCGGCTACGTACAGGGCCGCAGCTGCTACTGCGGTCTTCCCCGAGCCCACGTCGCCCTGCACCAGCCTGGCCATCTGCCGCTCGGATTGCATATCGGCTAAGATCTCGCCCAAAACGCGCTCTTGGGCCCGGGTGAGCTGGAAGGGGAGGGAAGAGCGGAACTTCTGGATCATTTCCGGTTCGACCCGGAACACACGCCCCAATAGCCCCGATCCGCCCGACTGGATCATGACCTTTAGCTCGAGCAGCACATACTCGTCAAACTTCAGGCGCTCGAGCGCCCGCGCCAAGCTTTCCTCCGAGTCAGGGAAATGGGCTTGCTGGAGCGACCAGCGCAAAGGGGGAAGGTCCAGGGGGGGCGTGTTGAGGTACGGCTCCAAGGGATCGGACAGGAAGGGGAAGGCCTCGAGCCCCCGCCACACCGAGCGCCTAAGGAAGGCCTGGCCGATTCCCTCCTTGGCCGGGTACACCGGCACGATTCGCCCGGTGGAGAGCGATTCCCCCTCTTCGTTCTCGAAGTACTCGACCAGCAGGCTGATCTGGCTGCCGCGCTTTTGCACCTTGCCCGAGATGATCACGCTCGAGCCCTCTTGAATGGACTTCAGCACCCACGGCTGGTTGAACCACACCGCGGTGAACCTCCAGCCCCAAGCGTCCATTAGCCGCACCTGCACCAGGGTGATGCCCTTGCGCGGGGTCTTGACCATTTCCTTGGCGAGCACCTTAGCCACCACGGTGGCTTTTTCCCCTGCTTGCACGTCACGGATGCTCACCAGGGCGCGGCGGTCCTCATAGCGGCGGGGATAGTTGTGCAAAAGATCGCGCAGCGTGCGGATGCCCAATTCGCTCATTTTTTTCTTGCCCCCGAGCCCAAGGGCGATGGATTCCACCGGGGAGTCGAGCGTAAGCCCTTCTGGCGGGGGCTTGGGCTGGAGGGCAGCAGCGAGCTGCGCTGGGAAAGCGGGCTCGTGGGCGGGGACCGGGGGTTGCCCGTCGAGCAGGGCGATTGCCTTGTGCAGCCGCCCCAGCCGTTCTTCTGGCGAGAGGTCCCGGTAGCCTGTGAGCAGCCTCCTGACCTCGGGGAACGCTCCGGCCAAGTTTTGTGCTAGCCTCTCCAGCCCTCCCGCCACCACCCGGTCTCGCGCTCCGTCGGCGAGTTCTCGCCGAAGTGGTCTGAGCAGGCGTTCTTTGAGTTCATCCCGCGTGGCCGCCACAACTCCATCATGCCACGGGACGGCTATGCTGAGGGGGATGTTTCATCCCACCCGCCTGACCCCCTACCTCGAGCTGCTCGAAGAGTTCATCGCGGATAGGCTCCCCGCCGACGTGTTTCAGGCCCATTTGCGCACGCTCTGGGCCAGCGATACTACCCGATATCCCCTGGAGGTGCGCCGTCGGCTCGAGCACCTGGTGGCCTACCCCGATCCCGCCGAGGGTTCATCGGCGGTAGAACTCAAGCTCGAGGCGGACCGGGTGCGGCTCGAGCTGCAAGACCTTTTTCCCGGGTGATGGTCGGGTTGCTTACTAGGCCAATGGGGATGGGCTTGCGTATACAATGCCCGCTCGAGGCAATCCGTATACTCGGGAGGTATGGCTTTTGCCCAAGTGGAAACCCTAGCCAACGGCCTCACCCTCGCGGTCGAGGAGCAGCCTTGGAACCCTGGAATAGCCCTTCAATTGTTGGTTCCGGTGGGGGCTACCACCGATCCCCAAGAGCTAGAAGGTGCGGCCAATCTGCTCGAGGGCTGGCTTTGGAAAGGGGCCGGAGACCTCGATGCCCGGGCGCTGGCGGAGGCCTTCGACGAACTCGGGGTGCGCCGGGGGAGCGGGGTGGGGCTCGAGTACACCACCTTCGCGGCTTCGTTCTTGCCCGAGCACCTCGGTTCGGTGTTGGAACTCTACGCCCTGATACTGCAAAAGCCGCGTTTCGAGGAAGCTTTGCTCGAGCCGGTGCGCCAGGTGGCCCTGCAGGAGCTGGCCGCCCTGGAGGACCAGCCCCCGCGCAAGATGGGGGCGGCGCTGCGCCGGGCGGTGTTCGCCAGTACCCACGGGCGCTACGCGGGGGGGAGCAAAGAGGGGCTCATCTCGGCGACCGCCGAGGCGCTGCGGCGAGACTTCGAAAACCGCTACGGGGCCAAAGGCTCGATCTTGGCGGTGGCGGGTGGGGTGAGCTTTGCCGAGGTGCGCGCTGCGGTAGAGCGGTATCTGGGCGCGTGGGGTGGAAAGACGCCGGCTGCCCCTGAGCCGGTGTTGACCGTGCCGCGGACGCTTTGCCTTGAGCAAGATACCGCTCAGGTGCAGATCGGCCTCATCTACCCGGATGTGGGGCCCGCTCACCCCGAGTTTTACTCGGCCCGCCTGGCCGCCGAGGTGCTCTCGGGGGGGATGGGCTCGAGGCTATTCACCGAGGTGCGCGAGAAGCGCGGCCTGGTCTACTCGGTCTCGGCTAGCCCTCAAGGGGTGAAGGGGTTCAGCTATTTGCTCGCCTACGCCGGAACTACCCCCGAACGCGCCTCGGTTACCCTGGAAGTCCTCCGGGCCGAGATCGAGCGCATGCAGCAAGGGGTCAGCATGGAGGAGCTCGAGCGGGCCAAGATCGGCCTGCGCACGGCCCTGGTGATGCAGGAGGAGTCCGCCCGCAGCCGGGTAAGTAGCATGGCCCGCGATCTTTTCATGTTGGGCCGGATCCGCCCGCTCTCCGAGATCGAGGCCGAGATCGCCGCCGTGGATTTGGAGCGTATCAACCGCTTCTTGGCCGAGCACCCCTACCAAAACCCTTGGGTGGGGATGCTGGGGCCTAACCTGACCAAACATCAAGCCCAAAGCGCCTAGCGCCGCATTTGTGAGGAGCTCATGACCCAAACCGCCACAGCCCTGGAATTCAAAGAGGCTACCCTGTCCAACGGCCTCACCGTGATCGCCGAGGTCAACCCCGAAGCCAAGAGCCTGGCCCTGGGGTACTTCGTCAAGACCGGCAGCCGCGACGAGACTCCCCAAGAGTCGGGGATTTCGCACTTTCTCGAGCACATGGTCTTCAAGGGGACGGCCCGCCGCGATGCCTTAGAGGTCAACCTCGAGTTTGACCGCATGGGGGCGCAGTACAACGCCTTCACCTCGGAGGAGAACACGGTCTACTACGGGGCAGTGCTGCCTGAGTTCGGCGGGCGGCTGCTAGAGCTGTTTACCGACCTCATGCGCCCGGCTTTGCGCCAGGAGGACTTCGATACCGAAAAGAGGGTAATCCTCGAGGAGATCGCCCTCTACGCCGACCGCCCCAATGCGATGCTCTTCGACTATGCCCGCTCCAGGTTCTTCCGCACCCATCCGTTGGGCAACAGCGTGCTCGGCACGCCTGGGTCCATCACCGCCATGACCCGCGAGCAGATGATCGCCTACCACGCCCGCCGCTACGCCCCGACGAACATGGTGCTGGCGATGGCCGGAAGGGTGGATTGGGAGGCCGCGCTCGAGCGGGTCGCGCAGCTCACCGCTGACTGGCAACCCTACGCCGTCCATCGGGAGTATCCCCCGTTTGAGGCCTTGCCCGGGGATGTCCGCGAGTCCTACCCCAAAGCCACCCAGACCTACATAGCCCTGCTAGCCCCCGGCTTCTCTGCCCAGGATGAGCGTCGCTACGCTGCGGCGGTGCTGGCGAGCCTTTTGGGGGAGGAGGGGAATAGCCGCCTCTACTGGGCGCTTACCCACCGGGGCTTGGTGGAATCGGCCAGCGCTGGCCACGATGACTCCGACCGGGCCGGGCTTTTTTACATTTACGCCCAGACCGATCCGCAGAACGAGGCCCAGGTGGTGGATGTCTTACGCGAGGAACTGAACCGGCTCGAGGTCCATGGGGTGAGCGCAGAAGAGGTACGCCGGGCCAAGAACAAGCTCGCTACGGGAATCGTTTTTGCCGGGGAGACCCCCATGAACCGGCTGTTCAGCCTGGGTCTGAGCTACCAGTACAGCGGGGTGTATGAACCGCTTTCGGAGATGGCCCGCAAGGTCGAGGCCATCACGCCTGGGCAGGTCAATGCCCTGCTCGAGGCCAAACCCTTCAGCCGGGGATTCTTGTACCGGATGGTACCGCAGTAGAGGGCTTCAAATCTCACCGGGGGTCGCCCGTCAAAGTTGGAGAATAAGGCACGTGCGATGGATTTGGGCGTGGATGCTCTTCTCTCTTGCCCTAGCCCAGAGCGCCCCTAGCGCGCTCGAGCTGGAGGTGCTGGCCCGTACCAACCAGGAGCGCGTGGCCCAGGGTTTAAGGCCCCTGGAGTGGGACAACTCGGCTGCTCAGGTGGCCCGTGCGCACGGCTTGGACATGCTGCGGCGGGGCTACTTCGCCCACCTCAACCCCGAGGGGGAAAGCGCTGCCGATCGGTTACGCAAGGCCGGACTGGCGGAGGTAGAGGTGGGGGAAAACCTGGCCCTATACGAGAACTACCCTGATGCCAAAATCCCGGCCGAGGCCGTACGGGGCTGGATGAATAGCCCCCACCACCGCGATAACCTGCTCAAGCCCAGTTACACCCACCTGGGAGTGGGCTTGGTGCGGCAAGGTAACCGGGTGGTGGTGGTGCAGAACTTTTTGGCCCGGCCCTTTTCCCTGCGCTTTACCCGCCAGGCGTCTTGGGTGGAGGAAAATTCCCTCTCGCTGCGGGGCGAGGCGCTCGCTTCGGTGGGGGTGTTTATAGAGGGGAATCTATACGCCGAACTCGGCCGTCGCTTTGATACCACGCTCGAGCTTCCTCCGGGGACCAACCCGCGCTTTGGATGGCGCAGTGGGTCGCGCTGGCTGGAAGTTGCACCGGGGCAGCCGGGCTTTGACTTCGAAGTTCGCCAGGAGAAAGCCCAAGTCTTCGGTTACCGGCTGCAGTTGGTGCTGCCTGCAGGCCAGTACGCCCTGGCCGTGGGGAAAGAGCCTCGCTTTTGGCGTAGCGTGGATGGTCCTGCCACGCTCGAACTTCCGCTGCCCGCTGGTTTGGGGTCGCTCTGGGTAGGCCGCCGGCAAGGGGATTGGATCGACTACGCTTTTCGGATCCCCCTGGACCTGGAGCCGAGCGCGGCCACTCCTCGTGCTTACGTCACTGCACCCTAAGCAGCGAAAAGCGGATAGCCGGGCCCCCCGTCGTAGGGCGTAAAATCCTTGGGTGGACGCAAGAGCCTTGATCGCTACGCTGCTCACCCTGATCCCCTGGGCCTCGGCCTTTCCCGCCATCCGCGCCGGGCTCGAGGGTTACTCCCCTGGCCACCTCACCCTGTTGCGCTTTTTGGTGGCCTCGATCATGCTCGCGGGGTATGCCTTGGTGGTGCGGATGCCCCTGCCCGAGCGCAAAGACTGGCCCGCCATCTTCGGCCTAGGCCTGCTGGGGATATTCCTTTACCATACCGCGCTCAACTACGGCGAGGTCACCGTAGCCTCTGGCCCAGCGGCCTTGCTCATCGCCTGCGGCCCGGTGTTCACTGCGCTCCTCTCTTCCCGCTTTGCCAAAGAGCGCATCTCCCCCTGGGGCTGGCTGGGGATCGCAATCGCTTTTACCGGGGTCGCCCTGATCGCGCTGGGGCAGGAAGGGCGCTTGAAGCTAGCTCCAGGGGCGCTGCTGATCCTGCTGGCCGCATTTTCCACCTCGGTATACTTCGTCTTTCAAAGACTGCTGCTGAGGAAATATAACCCCCTGCACTTCACCGCCTACACCCTCTGGGCTGGAACTTTTCCGATGTTGATCTTTCTGCCTGGCTTTTGGCAGGAACTCCATACGGCGAAAGCCAACGCTACCCTGAGCGTCATCTACCTGGGGGTGTTTCCGGGTGCGCTGGCCTACCTCACTTGGACCTACGCCCTCTCGCGGGCCCCGGCCAGCCAGGTGACCAGCTTTCTCTACGTCAACCCGGTGATCGCCGCCGCCATCGCTTACTTTTGGTTAGGGGAGGTTCCTACCTCCTTGAGCATAATTGGAGGGGTCATGGCCTTGGCCGGGGTGGTGGTGGTGAATACCTTGGGCAAGGTCTCCACCGCGCAAAGACACTCCCTCAAACAGGCGTAGAATAGCGGTGTATGGAAATTCGCAAAATCGGCGTTGTCGGCGCGGGACAGATGGGCTCAGGGATTGCGCAGGTCGCGGCCCAGGCCGGGTACGAGGTAGTGCTGCGGGATGTGGAGCAGCGTTTTTTGGAGCGGGGTTTGGCGGGGATCCAGCGCTCGCTGGGGAAGCTTTTGGAAAAGGGGAGATTGACCCAAGAGCAGCACGATTCGGCCCTGGCCAACCTGAAGGCGACCCTCACCCTCGAGGCCTTTGAGGATTGCGACTTGGTGGTCGAGGCCATCGTGGAGAACGAAGCGCTCAAGGCCGAACTCTTCCAGGAACTCGACCGGATCGTCAAGCCGGGAGCTATCCTGGCCTCCAACACCTCCTCCATCCCTATCACCAAGCTCGCCGCCTATACCCAGCGTCCCGAGCGCTTCATCGGGATGCATTTTATGAACCCGGTTCCGCTGATGGAGCTGGTCGAGGTGATCCGCGGCTTCCTGACCTCCGACGAGACCGCCCGGATTGTGATGGAGATCGCCCGCCGGATGGGCAAAACCCCGGTGGAGGTCAATGACTTTCCCGGCTTTGTCTCCAACCGGGTGCTATTGCCCATGCTCAACGAGGCCATCCAGTGCGTGATGGAAGGGGTAGCTACCCCAGAGGCTATCGATCAGGTGATGAAGCTCGGCATGAACCATCCCATGGGACCTCTGACCCTGGCCGACTTTATCGGGCTGGACACCTGTCTTTCGATCATGGAAGTGCTGCACCAGGGCTTGGGCGACGACAAGTACCGCCCCTCACCCCTCCTGCGCAAGATGGTGCAAGCGGGCCTTCTGGGGCGCAAGAGCGGGCGGGGGTTTTACCGCTACGATGAACGGGGCAACAAGATCCCAGGCTCGGGGGCGACGGCGTATAGAAACGCTTCCAGTTAGACGGTAAGCTAAAGCCATGGACCTACCCCGTTCATTTGGGATCCTGCTGCACCCGACGAGCCTCCCTGGCCGTTGGGGGATCGGCACCTTGGGTAACGAAGCCCGGCGCTTCGTGGACTGGTTGGCCTCTGCCGGGGCCCATTGGTGGCAGGTGTTGCCCCTGGGCCCGACCGGTTACGGCGATTCCCCCTACCAGTCCTTCTCGGCCTTCGCCGGAAACCCCTACCTGATCGACCCCGATACCCTCATCGAGCAGGGCTGGCTCGAGCCTCAGGAGCCCCCGGCTTACCCCGCCGAAAGGGTGGACTACGGCTGGTTGTACACCACCCGTTGGGACTTGCTGCGGCGGGCCTACGACGGTTTTGTGGAGCGGGGTAAACCGGAGGAGCTCGAGGCTTTTGCCCGCTACCGCCAGCAGGAGGGAGGCTGGCTCGAGGACTACGCCCTTTTCATGACCCTCAAACACAAGTTCGGCGGCAAGCCCTGGAACGAGTGGACCGCCCCCCTGCGCAGCCGTGAGGCGGCGGCGCTCGAGCAGGCCCGCCAGGAGTACGCCGATGAGCTTGGTTTTCACGCGTGGACCCAGTGGGTGTTCTACCAGCAGTGGAGCGCCCTGCACGACTACGCCCGTGCCCGGGGGATCAAGCTGATCGGGGACATGCCTATCTTCGTGGCTTACGACTCTGCCGACGTATGGGCAAGCCCGCAGTACTTCCACTTAGACCCCCAAGGGCTTCCGACCGTGGTGGCGGGGGTCCCGCCCGACTATTTCTCCGAGACCGGCCAGCTGTGGGGCAACCCGCTCTACCGCTGGGAGGTGATGCAGGCGGAGGGGTTTGCTTGGTGGATCCGGCGCATCCAGAAGGCGCTCGAGGCCTGTGACCTGGTGCGCATCGACCACTTCCGCGGCTTTGAGGCCTACTGGGAAGTTCCCTTTGGCGAGGCCACCGCGGTCAAGGGGCGCTGGGTCAAGGCTCCGGGGAAGGAACTGTTTCAGGCGGTGCGCCTGGCCTTGGGCGATGCGGCGATCATCGCGGAGGATTTAGGAGTCATCACCCCGGAGGTGGAGGAACTCCGCGATTCCCATGGCTTCCCGGGCATGAAAATCCTTCAGTTCGCTTTCTCTGACGAGACCAACCCGTTTTTGCCCCACAACTACCCCGAGTCCGGGAACGTGGTCGTCTACACCGGTACCCACGACAACGACACCACCATCGGGTGGTACCAGACCGCCCCCAAGGAAGAGCTCGCGTTCATGGACAAGTACCTCGAGCGGCATGGCTTGAAGATCCAAAAGCCCGAGGATGCCCCCTGGGCGCTGGCCGAGCTGGGCTTCCGCTCGAGGGCCAAGCTGGTGATCCTGCCCTTGCAAGACGTGCTGCGGCTGGGCCCTGAGGCGCGCATGAACTTTCCCAGCAAGCTGGGCGGCAATTGGAGCTGGCGCTATGCCCCCGGGGACCTTACCCCAGAGTTGGCCCAGCAGCTGCGGGAACTGGCCCGCTCCAGCGACCGCTTGTAAGCGCCAGCGGGTATACTCGAGGCCAAGCGGGAGGCCACGATGCGGTTTCAGTCGTACATCTTGGGCGGCAACCACTTTGACCTAGACCCCGATCTATGGCCTGTGCTGCGGCACTTTTGCCCCCAAGCCGACACCTGGCGCGAGGATCTGCGGCGCTTTGGGGAGTTGGCGGGCGGAGCGGCTTACCGGGTGGCCGACCACGTGGACCGGGAAGCTCCGCCGGTGCTGGTCATGCACGACCTGGACGGCAGCCGCATCGACCGGGCGCGGCTATCTCCGGCCCAGGAGGCGCTCCTCGGCGAGCTGGCTACGGTGAATGCTCCCCCTTACCAAGGGGGGAGCTGGCATCACCACTTCGCCCAGGGGTATCTGCTGGCCGACCCCGGCCTATACTGTATTCTGACCATCACCAACTGCGTAATTTACACCATTCATAAATATGCCCCCCAGTTTTCGCCGTGGAAGGAAGAATTGCTTTCCGGCCGGGCCTGGGGGGCTACCTGGATGACCGAGGTGCAGGGCGGCAGCGACTTGGGGGCGAACCTGACCCAAGCTCGCCCAGACGGTGAGGTATGGCGCCTGGATGGGGAAAAGTACTTTGCCAGCGGGGCGGGCCTCACCGATTACGCGCTGGTATCGGCTCGGCCCGAGGGAGCCCCGGCGGGGCCCAAGGGGCTGGCGCTGTTTTTGCTGCCCCGGTTGGATCGGGCGGGGAGGCTCAACTACCGGGTGCGGCGGTTGAAGCAGAAGCTGGCCACGCGGGCGGTACCCTCCGGCGAGGTCGAGCTGACTGGCAGCGAGGCATACCTGATCGGAAAGGCCGAGGAGGGGATTTATTACACCCTCGAGGTGCTCACCCTCTCGCGCCTGGCCAACGCCGCCGGAGCCATGGGGCTGGCCCGCAAGGCCCAGCTCGAGGCCCTGGCCCGCGCAAAGCGGCGCAAAGCCTTTGGCAAGAGTTTAGAGGCGCACCCGCTGATCCGCCGTGACCTCACCGATTTGGCTGTGCGCATCGCCGGGGGGCTGGCCCTCACCTTTCGCGCGGTGCAGGCTTGGGAGGGGGTTTGGCAGGAGCGCCCGCCCTATTCGCCCCGCTACCATTACGCCCGTTTGCTTACCCACCTGGCCAAGGCCCGCACCGCCGAGCACGGTACGCATTGCACCCAGCTGGCCATGGAACTCTTCGGTGGGGTAGGCTTCGTCGAGGATTTCGCTATCGCCCGGCTGGCGCGCGAGGCCCTCATCACCCCCATCTGGGAGGGTCCGGCCAACGTACAGGCCCTCGACACCCTGGAGGTGATCCGCAAGGGGGTGCTCGAGCCCTTCCTGGACGAGGTGGCCTCCACCCTTGGGCAGGTGGGAACCCCCTCGGGCCAAGCCGCCTTGGCTGTCCTTGGGAAGGCTTTGGGCCGGCTGCGCCAGGCCAGCCCGGAAGAGGCCCAGTGGCTGGCCAAGGCTTCCCTCAGAACCCTTGCGGACGTGGCCGCCACCGCTCTTTTGTACGAGCTGGCGAAAACCTCGGGCGAGCGCTATGCCAAGCTCGCCGAGCTGTACGCAGGCCGGTTTCTGCAAGGGGAAGAGTACCCTGCCTGGGCGTTATCTGCCCCCGAGGTGTGGGGGAGGGCGCCCGACGCGTAAACCAAAACCCCTCCCGCCGGGGGAGGGGTGGTGGAGAGGGGGCTTCCTAGCGGGCCTTGGCTGGTTGTTGCCGCTGGGCTTGGCGGGTTTTCCAGGCCACCACCAGGGCCGAGACCACGTAGATCGAGGAGTAGGTGCCTACGAAGATTCCCACCGTGATGGCCAACGAGAAGTCGCGCAGCACCGAGCCGCCTAAGAACAGCAAGGCGATCACCGGGAGCAAGGTGGTGAGGGTGGTCATGACGGTGCGGGAGAGGGTCTGGTTGATGGCCAAGTCGAAGATCTCCCGGTAGCTCTTGCCCCGGTTCTGCGGATCTTTGAGGTTCTCGCGAATCCGGTCGGAGATGATGATCGAGTCGTTGAGGGAGTAGCCGATGATGGTGAGCAGGGCCGCCACCGTGGGGATGGTGAACTCGAGCCTGAACAGGCTATACATCCCGGCCACGATGGCCACGTCGTGGGCCACCGCGATGATGCTGGCGAGGCCGAACATCCAGTCAAAGCGGAAGGCCACGTAGACCAGGATCAGCGCCAGCCCGATCAGCACCGCGTAGATGGTGTTGCGCTTCAGCTCCGACCCGACCGAGGGGCCTACCGTTTCGGACTGCAATACCTGGGCGGAGAGGCGCTGTTGGAAGAGGCGCTCGAGCTGGATGCGGTTCTCCTCGGTGAGCTGTCGCACCCGCACGGTGTACTCCCGGCCTTGCTGGGTGGCGAGGGCGGTGATGATGGCCTCGTTTCCGGCAGCCCCGGGGATACCCGCTTGGTTGAGGAAGCTGCGGATATCCTCGGTGGTGGTCTTGTCTCCGGTGCGCACGGTAAAGGCCGTGCCCCCGGTGAAGTCGATGCCGAGGTTGAAGCCTTTGACCAGGGCGATGCCGCCACCGATGGCGGCGAGGATCAGGCTAAACGTGGTGATGTACCGGGCCCACTTCATGAACTGGAAGCGCGAGCCCCAGACCCAGTACAGCGGTTTGACCTCGCGGCGCTCGGCGATGCGGTCCAAGAGCCACCGGCTGAACACCAGGTTGGAGAACACCGAGGCCACCACGCCCACCGCCAGCATCACCGCAAAGCCCTTGACCGGGCCGGTAGAATACTGGTACAAAGCCGCCGCCGCCAGGAGGTGGCAGGCGTTCACGTCCAAGATGGTGATGATCGAGTGCTGGAAACCCCCGGGAATGGCCTGGCGGAACCGCTTGCCGTGCTTGAGCTCCTCCTTGATGCGCTCGAAGGAGAGCACGTTGCCGTCTACAGCCGCGCCCAGGGTCAGGATCAGGCCGGCGATGCCCGGTAAGGTCAGGGTGGCGCTGAGCCCAGAGATGATGCCCAGGATCAGCACGCTGGTATAGATCAGGCCCAAGGCTGCCACCAGCCCCAACCAGAAGCCGTAGTAGGCGAAGATCAGCACGAAGATCAGCGCCGTTCCGACGATGCCCGCGTAGATGCCTGAGCGGATAGCATCCTGGCCCAGCGTGGGCCCGATGGCGCGGGTCTCGGCTTCGCGCAGGCTGATCGGTAGCGAGCCAGAGCGCAGCACCAGGGCGATCTCACTGGCCTCCTCGAGCCCCGAGAGCCCCTCGATCACCGCCTGGCCGCCGCTGATGGCGCTGCGGATGGTGGGGGCGGTGAAGACCTTGCCGTCGAGCACCACCGCCAGCCGGCGGCCTATGTTTTGCCGCGTGACCTCCTCAAACTTCTTGGCCCCTTCGCCGGTGAAGGTGAGCGAGACCTGAGGGCGACCGAACTGGTCGAAGGTGGCCTGGGCGTTGGCCAGGTCTTTACCGGTAAGTAGCACCGGGCCTAAATCGCTCTGTTTGAACAGCTGCTGTTCGAGCGGCTTGGTATCCAGGTTGGGGTTGGCCCGTTTCTGCTGGTTGATATCGGCGACGGTGAGCCCCTGGGCGTTCTCATTGAGGATGCGGAACTCCAGCACCGCGGTCTGGCCGATGAGCCGGATGGCCCGGTCCTCGTCCGCCTTGGACAGCCCCGGCAGCTCCACCACGATGCGGCGGTTGCCTTGGATCTGCACCAAAGGCTCCGCCACCCCGAGGGCGTTCACCCGGTTTTCGATCACCGTGCGGGCCACGTCCAGGTCTTGGCGGGTGAACGAGGGGGTGGTGGGCTCGAGGACGATGCGTAGACCCCCTTGCAAGTCCAGGCCTAGCTTGATCTTGGGCTCACCCGGAGCCCAGGGCTTCCATAGCACGAGCAAAGAAGCCAAAAACAGCAAGAGTAAGAAAATTCCGGTTACCCATTTGCGCGACACGTTTACCTCCAAAAGCTAGAAGCTGATCGCCATCAACGACCGCCGACGGTACGCTACGGGTGATTAGCCCCCTTCTAGCTGTAGGTGGCAGTAATGCAGGTAGAGCCTGGAAGCGAAAAACCCCCGAGCCGACTGGGCAGGGGCGAGGGCCAGCACCAAAGCCGCCGCCTGTCGCGCGCTTTCGCTCAAGGCAGGGATCGCCCCCGCCGATTGCAGCCCGGCCAGCTTGCCGCTCGCTTCGCCGAGTTGGGGCGGCGGGGTGACCGACCAAGCCCCCACCTTCTCTTTGCGGGTCGGGCCGGGATGAGCGAGGGCGGGCCCCGGCCCCAGGGTCAGGAGCATCAGGGCCAGGGCCGTGAGCAGGCGCTCGAGGCTGCGCATGATCGTAAACCAGATTACACCGTGCTTAGGCCGCGCGTCTCCACCGGTCGCGACGGTGTTAGCAAGCTCTAGCCCTGCACGATCTCGACCTGCTGGCTAGCCTCAAAGACATCGCCTTCCTGGAATTCGGTGAACCCCTCGAGCTGGATGCCGCATTCGAAGCCCTGGGCCACCTCGCGCACGTCGTCCTTGAGGCGCTTGAGGCTGGCGATCTTGCCTTTCCAGATCTCCTTACCCTTGCGCAGAACGCGGATATCGGCATTGCGGAGGATCTTGCCCGAGGTGACCAGGCAACCCGCGATGATGCCCCGGCTGAGCTTGAACACCGCCCGTACCTCGGCCGTCCCCAGCACTTCTTCCTTGAAGACCGGTTCCTTTTGGTTGCGCACCATCTTGCGCACCTCGTCGATGAGTTCGTAGATGATGCGAAAACTCTGTAGCGGGACGCCCTTTTGCTCGGCCATCTTCTTCACCGAACCCGCTGGGTTGACCCCGAAGGTGAGAATCGCAGCGCCCGCGGTGCTCGCCAACAGCACATCCGATTCCGCCGGGGCGCCCACCGCGGCAAACATCACGTTGATCTTGACCTCGTCGGTGGACTCCTTCGCCAGAATTTGCTGGATGGCTTCCAAAGAGCCCTGGGTATCGGCGCGTAGGATGAGGTGGATCTCCTTTTGCTCGGCCTCCTTCATGCTGCGCAGCAGGTCGGCTATGTTGCGCACCCGGGGAGCGGCCTCGGCCCCGGCCTCGCGGGCTTTGCGCTCGAGGATGCGCTCCTCGGCGATCTCCTTGGCGGCTATTTGGTCGGGAACCCAGTGGGCTACCTCCCCGGCGTGCGGCAGTTCGCTGAAGCCCAGCACCTGTACGGCGCTTCCGGGAGGGGCCTCCTTGCGCTGCTTATCGTCGGAGTCGCGCATGGCCCGGATCTTGCCCCAGACCTCGCCCGCCACCAGGTAATCCCCTACCCGGAAGGTCCCCTCCTGCACTAGCAGGTTGGCCAGCACCCCGGCTTGCTTGTCCACCCGAGCTTCGAGGATCACCCCCTTGGGCTCGGCCTCAGGATCGGCGCGCAGGTCCTCGAGCTCCGCGACCAGCAGGATCATCTCCAGCAGGTCGGCCACCCCCTGGCCGGTCTTGGCGCTGATCGGCACCACGATGGCGTCGCCGCCGTAAGCTTCCGGCACGAACTGCTCGCGCATGAGGTCCTGGTAGACCTTGTCCAGGTTGGCCTGGGGCAAGTCCATTTTGTTGGCGGCGAAGATGATCTTCGCCCCGGCGGCCTTGGCGTGGGCGATGGCCTCCTTGGTCTGGGGCATAATGCCATCATCGGCGGCGATTACGATGACTGCGATGTCGGCTACCCGGGCTCCCCGCGCGCGGATGCTGGTGAAGGCCTCGTGGCCGGGGGTGTCGATGAAGACCACCGTCCCGCTATCGGCTCCACCCCGTGCCGCGGTCTTGACCTCGAACGCCCCCACGTGCTGGGTGATCCCGCCTGCTTCCCGCTCGGCGATGCGGCTTTTGCGCAGATAGTCGAGCAAGGTGGTCTTGCCGTGGTCCACGTGACCCATGATGACCACCACGGGGGGGCGGTGGGGCAGGGCCTTGCGGGCTTCCTCGGCCCGCCTGGCTTCTTCTTCTCGCCGCCGTTGCTCCTCGAGCCCGCGTTGCTCGGCGATGATCTCCTTGACGGCTTGGGCGGTCTCGTCCTCGAGGGTGCTGGCGTGAGACTTGTAGCTCACCCCCATCTCGTCGAGGATCTCGAGGAGTTCCGCGTTTTCCATGCCCAGCTCTTTAGCGAGCTGATAAATACGAACTTTCGCCATCCAAACCTCCTAAAACCCTGGGCGCTCTGCACAAAGCGCTTCACGCCGTCGACTTGGCTGTAGTCTATCCGCCCCGGGCCTCCCGCGCGGTGAGGTCGCTCGGGTTTGCCCCGGTTTCTTGCGATCCAAGCAACGTCTGGAGCGCCTGGGAGAGCACCCCAGCTCCCGCCCCGGCAAAGCGGCGGAGCTTTTTCTCGGCCCAGCACTCGGGCTTATCTGGGCAGACATAGGCCCCCCGGCCCGGCCTCCTGCCGCTGGGGTCGATCACCGCTCCCTGCTCGGTGAGCACGATGCGCAGCAGCTCGCGCTTGGGCCTGCGGGTACGACAGGCTACGCACATGCGCTGGGGAACATGTTTTACCGGCATGAACGCCTCCCGCCCGATGCCACACGCCTTGCGCCATGCACCGGGCTCAACCAAAGCCAAGCGCGAGGCGTAGGGCGTAAGGCGTATGGCATCACCGCTCCTCGTCTTTTCCTTCGTCGGCGAACAGGCTCTCGAAGCGGCTCTTGGCGTCTTGGCTGATCGAGGAGCGCTCTTCTTTGCTGGCGGCTTTGGCTAGCGCCGTGTCGAGGTCGGTGATCTCTTCGGCCTCTTCGAAATCGATCTCGTAGCCGGTGAGCTTGCTGGCCAGCCGCACATTCTGCCCGGCCTTGCCGATGGCGAGGGAGTGCTGGTCTTTGGAGACCACCACCTTGGCCCGCTTAGCCTCGCTATCGGTCTCGATGCTGCCCACCTGAGCAGGAGAGAGGGCGTTGCGGATAAACTCGCGAGGGTTGGATGACCACTGGATGATATCTACCCGCTCGCGGCCCAACTCCGCCGAAACCGCCTGAATGCGCTGGCCCTTGTGCCCGATGCAGGCCCCGATAGGGTCCACGTTAGGGTTATGGCTCGTCACCGCGACCTTGCTGCGGCTGCCAGGCTCGCGGGCCACGGCTTTGACCTCTACGATTCCCTCGTTGATCTCGGGGACTTCCTGGCGCAAAAGGTACCTGAGAAGCTCCTCGTTGGCCCGGCTGACGATCAGGCTGGGCCCCTTGGACGAGCGCTGCACCTGCTTGAGGTAGACCTTGACCCGCTGGCCGGGGTGATACCGCTCGGAGGGGATCTGTTCCTTAGGGGGCATCAGGGCTTCGCCGCGGCCTAGGTCCACGTAGACGTTGCCGCGATTGTCCACCCGGGTAACTTGGCCGGTGACGACCTCGCCCTCTTTGTCTTTGTACTCGCTATGTACCCGGTTGCGCTCCGCCTCCTTGAGGCGCTGGGTGAGCACCTGTTTGGCGATCTGCACGGCGATGCGGGAGAACTCTTCGGGATCTACCGGGAATTCCATCTCCTCGCCGAGCTGCACCTCAGCATCGTAGGCCAGGGCGTCTGCCAGCGAGATCTCCTTGGCGGGGTCTTCGACCTTTTCTACTACGGTCTTGATCTCCAACACCTCGAGCCCCCCACCCTGGGGGTCCAGGTGCACCTCGACCACCGGCCCCAGCCCCTCCTCCACGTCCTTGGGTTTGTACCCCTTTTGTCGCAGGTAAGCCAGCCGCAACGATTCCTCGAAGGCGGTGATCAGTTCCTCAGCCGTCACCCCCCGCTCGAGGGCGACCTGCTGCAAAGCTTCTACGAAATCCTTGTTCACGCTTCCTCCTTTGTGCTAGGTCTCACGCCGAACTCAAAAGCGCCGGGCTATAGATGTAGCGGACGGCGCTTGAGAGGTTTCACCTTGGGGTTTCTGGCCACTCGGCCAGATTGGCCTTGAACTCTCCGATCTTGAGGGTGCGGAGTTCTTTGTCCACCAGGAAAGTCACGCTGTCCTGGCCGACCTCTTCGATCCGCCCGGTGAAGTTGCCCTTCGGGCTGCGTACCTTGGCCTTGAGCCCGGCAAAGCGTTCGAAGTGGCGAGGGGTGAGGAGGGGCCGGTCCGGGCCGGGAGACTCCACCTCGAGCCGATAGGTGCCTTGGATCAAGTCGAGCCGGTCTAGCTCGCCTTCGAGCACCCGGCTGGCCCGCTCGAGTTCCTCCACCGAGATCGGCACCTCGTCTTTGCGCTCGAGGCGCACCGTGAGGACTTTGTTATTCCCTGCGCCTTTGAGGCTTACCTCCAACACGTCGTAGCCCATCGGCCCTAGCAAATCTTGGGCTACTGCCATCAGATCCACTTGCCTTCACCCGCCTTCCGCATCTCCTCGCATGAACAGAGGGTGGGCTTGCACCCACCCTCCGACACAGGAGAGATTGACACCAGTAGTCTACTACTCGCCGCCGGTCAACTCAAGGGGCACGGGCCAAGCGCTGACAGTTGGGGCAAAGGTGGCTTCCCCGGCCTCCCACCACGATTCGGATGATTTTTCCCGTGCAACCGGAGCGTTTGCAACGCTCCCCCGCTCGGCCATAGGCGTTATGCTCGAGCTGGAAGTAACCGGGTTCACCGGTGGGTTGTTGATAGGAATTGTCGGAGAGGGTAGAACCCCCGGCTGCCACGGCCCGGCCTATCACGTCTCGGATAGCTCTATGAAGCCGCTTGACCTCGGCGGGGCTGAGGGTGTTGGCCGGGCGCTCAGGGTGGATTCTGCTTTGCCACAAGGACTCGTCGGCATAGATATTTCCGATGCCGGCCACGGCTTCTTGCCCTAGCAGGACTTCCTTGATCCGGCGGCGGGTTCTGGCCAGGGCTTGTTGAAACCGCGAGAGGGTGAACGCTTCAGAGAGCGGTTCGGGCCCCATCCGGCCCAGTAGATCTATCCCCCGGTAGTTTCCGGCTTCTACCACCCACCACTTTCCAAAGCGGCGCGGATCGGTGTAGTACAGGCTCCGCCCGGACAGCTCGACGGTCAGCCGGGTATGGCTGTGGGGCTCAAAACGAAAGCCGCCGGTCATGCCCAGGTGAATGACCGCCTCGAGCCCACCCTCGAGCTGCCAGAGGATGTACTTGCCGCGCCGGGCGGTGCCGAGCACCCTCCGTCCATGGGCCAGTTCGGTGTGGCGGTAGCGGGCGGGGTCGGAGTGGCTGAGCTGTCGGATGGTCTGCCCCAGCAGATAGGGTTCGAGGATGCGCCGGGTGGTCTCGACTTCGGGTAGTTCGGGCACAGGGCATAGATTACATCAGCCCAGGGCATGGTAGCCCTGTAAGCGGGCCTCGGCTAGACGCGGTGGATCATCCAGGACCTCACCTGGCCGAGGCCCGTATTTGGCGCGGGATATACGCCCGGGCCTTGGGCCAACGCCCAGAGCCGGGGTGAAGGGGAAGGCCGGTGGGGCCAAGGGTTCAGCGGGGGGCTTTTTCCGCCGGGAGTCTTTCTAGAGCCCGCCGTGCTTCGCGCAAAAAGTACGAGGCGAGCACCTCGAGCGGTAGATCCCGCAGGGCAAAGGCCTGGCATAGGGCCTGGTGGCGTTCGGGGCAGAGGGCCTTGATGCGCGGCGAGAGCTCTTCCCAGACTTGCTGCAACAGCTGTCGCGTCAGCGGAGAGGCTTCGACAAGGCGCTCCAGGGGGGGGAGGTCCATACGGTGGACATAGGCATAACGGGGAGCCGCTTTGAACACGACCTAAGCCTAGCATTCGCAAGATGGGGCATCGTAGCCTAGGCTAAGCACTTACCAACCAGTTGGTAAGAGGGTATTCAGGCGGGCGCACTTTGATCCTTCGCGAGGATTGTGGGCAACTCGTGCTCGAGGCTGCGCCACTCCAGATCGAAATCTTTTCGCATGGCTGTGGGATCGGCGGTGTTGCCCATTTTGAGCATTCGGTATTGGTCGAGGGTGAGGGGAAAACCGGGGATGCGCGAGAGCAAGGGCACTGCGAAGTCCATCAAAGACAAGGGGATGGGCAGAAGGGGTTTGCGCGATCCCAGCGCATCCCGCACCAGCAAGATCAGCTCGCGGAAGGTGTACTCCTGGGGGCCCACCAGCGCGTAGGTCTGGCCGATGGTCTGAGGTTTTTCTAGCGCCTGGGCGAAAGCTTCCGTCACATCCCCGACCCAGACTGGGCGGAAAGGAAAGCATCCATCCCCGATGAGGGGAATCACCGGAGCGGGCGGGTACCATAGCCCCTTGTGAACGCCCCCTTGGATCAAGCCCCGGAGTACCCCGCCGAAGAAGTCGTCTCCCTGGCCGAAGATCAGGCTGGGCCGGAAGATGGTCCACTCCAGTCCGGAGGCGCGCACCAGCCCCTCGGCCTCGGCCTTGGCCTCGAAGTAGCGGCTCCCGCTCCCTCGGGTGGTCCCCAGGGCGGACATGTGCAAGTAGCGCCGGATTCCAGCGGCGCGGGCGGCCTCGAGCGTATTGCGGGTCCCCTCCACGATGGCTTGCTGAAAGGTCTGGTCGCCTCGCTCGCGAATGATGGCGACCAGATAGATCACCGCCGCAACGCCCTGCATGGCCGCCGCCAACCCCTCGCCCGTGGCCGCGTTGCCCTGGACGTGGCGCACGCCCTCGGTTGCGCCGGTAGCCCGCCTCGACATGACCTGAACCTGGTGACCATGCCGCAGGAGGCAGCGGGTCAGATGGCTTCCCACAAAGCCGGTTCCCCCGACGACCAAGACGCGCATATCCACACCCTATCGGAGGCCCTCACCCGCCTGCCGGCATGAGCGCTTGGGCCTTCCGCCTCATACCGCCTCGAGCATCGGGGTGTCGGCCTCCAGCTCGAGGGAATGCCGGTCCATCAGGTAGATTTTGCGGTAGCCGGTATCCAAAAGGCCCTCCCGGCGCAAATCGGAGAGCAGCTTGGATACCGACTCGCGGGTGGAGGCGGTGGCGTCGGCTATCTCCTCGTGCGAGGCGGTGATGTAAGTACCCCGCTCGTCCCGGCCACAAGCGGCCGTCTCGGCGAGGTAGATCAGGTAGCGGCAGATCCGGCTGCGCAGTTCGCCCCACTGTAGGTGGGTTTCGTAAGCCTGCACCTGGGCCATCTGGGTGGCCAGGTTACCCGCCACCGCCCGCAAGTCCTCGGCGGACAGGCTGGCTACGTCAATACCCACGGCGCCCGCGTCGGTGAGGGCTTCGGCGGTGTAGCGGTAGTGGGTATTGGAGAGGGCTTCCTCGCCAAAGTAGTCCCCGGGCAGGACATGCCTGAGGGTGAGCTGGCGACCATCGGGCAGGATCTCTACGATCCGTACCAGTCCCCGCTCTAGGTGGTAGAGGGCTTCGGCGCGGTCACCTGCCCGGTAGATGACCTCCTTGCGGCGTACCTTTTTCATAGAGCCTCCTCCCTGCGAAAAACCGCCCCACCACAGACCGGTCGGGCATCGAGCCGGACTATGGATTCGGCGAGGAAAATGCTCGGGTAGCTTGGGTACAGCTTTACCATACGCCCATCTCCTTCAATAGCGGGCCCAAAGTTTCCGCCAGCAGCCGGGGATCGTTGCCCAGGTATCGTCCCCCCAGTCGCTCGACCAACTCGGGGTGGTTCTTGGCCGCCCGGCCTCCGACCACCACCACCGGGGCAAGGCCCTCTAAGGCCCCGCGGGGGAGCGATTCAAGGCTGATAGGTTGCATGGCCGAGAGAACCGCGGCCTTGGCTCCAGTCCTTTCCACGAAGCTTTTGAGGTCGCCAAGAGGGGTGTTGGGACCCAGGTAGTGCACGGTATATCCCGCCCGGCGCAAAAAGAGGGCAGTGACCAAGCTGCCCAGCTCGTGCTGCTCCCCGGGGAGGGTAGAGACCACCACCCCAGGCCCCAGCGAGCCCCCCATGAGGCGCAGAAGCTCTTGTAGCCGCCCTCGTAGATAGGTGCTGGCCAGGTGTTCTTGGGCGGTAGTAATCCTTCCTAGGTGCCAGCCGTCCCCGATCCTCTGCAGGGTGGGGGAGATGATCTGCAGCACTACGGTCTCGAGCGGGTAGAGCCGGTGTGCCTCGGCCATAACGCGCTCGGCGGACTCGGTATCGGCGCGCACCAGGGCCTCCTCGAGCTCGGCCGAAAGGGTTTCAGGGGCCCGCGGACCCTCCTGGGTCAGGCTGTCCAGGTAGCGGCGTACTGCCTGGGAGGGGGCAATTCCCTCGCCGATCCAAGCCTTGATCTGCCGCAGCGCGGCCAGGTCGGCTTCGGAGTACAGGCGGTGGCCGCCGGGGGAGCGCTCGGGCTGGGGGAAGCCGTAGCGCCGCTCCCATTGGCGCAGCAGGGCGGAACTCAGCCCGGTGCGCTCCTCGACTTCGGCGATGGTGTAGACCCCTAAATCCCGTCGCATCCTACCGCTCCGCTCGAGGTTTAGCTTAGCTTACTGTCTAGGTTTTGTCAATAAAATGGGTCGCACCTTTACAAAAATTGAACAACATGGTGAGATGGGTGGAGATGTCCCTCCCTGAGTCCCCGCCCCGGCCCCGCCTTAGCCTAGCGGTGGCCACCAACCTGCTCCCCCCTGTGGCCTGGGGATACGAGCTGTGGCGGGCGCGAGCGCTTACCTTGCTATCGGGGCGGAGGTTCCCCTTAGAGGAGGAATTCGCCCAGCTGGTTGCGGCCCTCGAGCCCGTACGGGGTGGCGTCTTCGCGGATCTGGGAACCTCCACCGGGCTCTACGCCCGGGCTTTGTTGTGCCGCGGAGCAGCTAGGGTATATGCCGTGGATCTCTCTTCCGCCATGTTGCGGGTGGCGGTGCGTAAAGCGCGGGGTCTGCCGGGGTTTGTACCCATGCGGGCGTGGGCAGAGAGCCTGCCGCTGCCTCCCCAAAGCTGCGACGGGGTAGCGGTGGGAGGGAGCTGGAATGAGTTTCCGCAGCCTGAGCGAGTCGCCGCCGAGATGGCGCGGGTACTGAAGCCGGGAGGGCGCTACTTTGTGATGTTCGCCCACGCTGGCCAAAGTCCCCTGCAGAGGCTCTTGGAGTTGAGTGGGCTGCGGTTTTCCAGCAGCGCAGAAGTGCAGGCCATCCTGGAAAAATTTGGGCTGAGGGGAAGAGCCTGGCGGGAAGGCGGGGTTGGCTTTGTGAGCGGAGCTAAGGTTGTGGAGGCGGTCTAGCTACAGTCTTTGGTAAGGAGACCCCAATATGGAACCGGATTGGAAGGCTATAGCGGCGACTATCCGTCACCACTCCGCCACTTTCTACTACGGTAGCCTCCTGTTCCGGGGAGCCGCCCGCAAGGGTGTTTGGGCGGTCTACGCCGCCTGCCGCACCGGGGACGACGCGGTGGATGAATCCTCTGATCCCGAGGGCGAGCTCGAGCGTTGGTGGGAGGGGATCGAACGGGCCTACCGGGCGCAGCCCCAAGAGGAGTGGGAGAAGGGGTTGGCCTGGGCCTTCGAGCGCTGGCCCATTCCCCAAGCCGCCTTCGCCGATATGCACCGAGGGTTTTTGGACGACCTCCGGCCTATGCGACCGCAAAACCTGGAGGAGCTTTTGCTCTACTGCTACCGGGTGGCGGGGACAGTGGGCCGCATGATCGCCCCCATCGCCGGGGTGTGGCCGGGAGCAGGAGGGGCGGAGGAGGCCGCCGTCAAGCTGGGCCAAGCGATGCAGCTGACCAACTGCTTGCGCGACGTGGGAGAAGACTTAGCCATAGGGCGGGTATACCTCCCTGCCGATCTCATGGACCGTCATGGGGTGAGCCTGGAAGACCTCTACAGCGGCCGTATTCGCCAACCCTACATCGGCTTGATGCAGGAGTTGGCCGCGGCGGCGCGAAGGCTGTACCGCGAGGGGTTGAAGGGGCTTCCCTATCTGCGCCAGGGCCGGGCCGCCATCGCCCTGGCCGCCTTGCAATACGAGGGCATTCTGGACAAGCTCGAGCGTTCAGGATGGAACAACCTCTCGGGCCGGGCCTCGCTGCGCGCCTATGAGCGGCTGTTGCTGGTCCCGCGGGCGCTTTGGATGCGGACCGGCTCGTCGTAGCGGCGTTTTTACCCTACGCTGGTGGGGGAGGCGGCGAGATTGTTTGACCTCGTGGTTATCGGAGCCGGACACAACGCCCTGGTCGCCGCTGCCTACGTGGCCCGAGCGGGGTATAAGGTAGGGGTGTTCGAACGGCGAGCGCTGGCGGGAGGAGCGGTCTCGACCGTGGAGATGGTGCCCGGTTACCGCTTCGACTTGGGCGGCAGCGCCCACATCCTCATCCGCCTGACCCCCATCGTGGAGGAGCTCGAGCTGCCTCGCTACGGGCTGGAGTACCTCGAGCTGGACCCCCTTTTTCACGCCTCGGATGGCGAGGGGAGCTGGTTTGTCTGGCGCGACGCGGAGCGCACCGCCCACGAGCTCGAGGGGCGATTTCCCGGGCAGGGCGAGGCCTACCGGCGCTTCATTGGCGACTGGCTGCCCTTCAGCACGGCGGTCAAGGAGGCTTTCTTGAGCGTGCCGAGCCCCCTCGAGCTAGGGCGCAAGATGGTGTGGGGTTCCGGGCTCGGCAAAGACTGGCAGCGTCGCCTGCCGCGGATCCTAAGGCCCTACGGCGAGGTCGCCGCCGAGTATTTCCGCGAGGAGCGGGTCCGCGCCCCCCTGGTCTGGATGGCGGCCCAGTCCGGCCCGCCCCCTAGCGACCCCCTTTCGGCCCCCTTTCTGCTATGGCACCCGCTTTACCACGTGGGCGGGGTGGCCCGCCCGCGGGGGGGCTCGGGCGAACTCGCCCAAGCCCTGGTGCGGCTGATCGAGGCCCACGGCGGCGAGGTGCACCTCTCCACCCCGGTGGAACAGATCCTGATCGAAAACGGCAAAGCCGTCGGCATTCAAGCGGGCGGCGAGCGCATCCTGGGCGGAGCGGTGCTGGCCGGAAGCCACGTGCTCAAAACCGCGCAGATGCTCCCTGCGGCCTACGTCCCGGAGGAGGCGCGAAGGGTGCGGGTTGGCAACGGATTCGGTGCGATCTTGCGGCTAGCCCTCAAGGAAAAGCTGCGCTACCGGACCCATGCGGGGGACGAGGCCCGGATCGGGCTGGGGCTTCTGATCGGGGGTGAGCGCGAGCTTTACCGCGCGTACGGGGAGTACCTGGCGGGCGAACCCACCTCCAACCCCCCCCTCGTCGCCATGAGCTTCAGCGCGGTGGACCCCAGCCTGGCCCCGCCCGGTGGGGAGGTGCTATGGCTGTGGGCGCAGTACTACCCCTACCGGCTGGCCCGGGGGACCTGGGAGGAACGCGCGCAGGAGGTGCGAGAGGCGATCCTTCGCAGCTTCGAGCGCTGGGATCCGGACATCCGCAGCAAGATCGTGGGCGAACTCCTGCAGACTCCGGCCTGGCTCGAGTCCGAGTTTGCCATGCCGAGCGGGAACGTGATGCACCTGGAGATGAGCCTCGACCAGATGTTCATGCTGCGCCCTTGGCTGGGGGCGGCCAACTACAGATGGCCCACGCTCAAAAGCCTCTACCTGTGCGGGGCCAGCACCCACCCCGGCGGGGGGATCATGGGGGCTAGCGGGCGGAACGCGGCGCGGATTATCCTCAGGGATTTGAGCCGCCGCAGGGTAGGGGGGTGAGGCGGCTATGGAAGACCGATGAACGATAGCTATGACTACATCATCGCCGGGGCGGGGGCTGCCGGGCTCAGCCTGGCCTACCACTTGGTCCAGGCCGGGCTGCGGGACAAGCGCGTGCTGCTCATCGACCGCGAGCGCAAGCGCCGCAACGACCGCACCTGGTGCTTTTGGGAAGTAGGGGAGGGGCCTTTCGAAGGGCTGGTTTTCCGCCGCTGGTCGAGGGTCTGGTTCCACGGCGAGGGGATCTCCGCGCGCTTGAACCTTTCGCCCTACCGCTACAAGATGATCCGCGGCATCGATTTCTATGCCTTCATGGACCGCTGGCTCGAGACCCAGCCGCAGATTACCCGGCTTTACGGTGAGGTAGACCGGGTGGAGGAGGGGCGGGTTTGGGTAGAGGGGCGGCCGTACGAGGCCAGGTGGATCTTCGACAGTATCCACCGCTCCATCCCTCGGCTACCTGGCTACCATTACCTGCTGCAGCACTTCAAGGGATGGGTGGTGTGCGCTGCCTCCCCGGCGTTTGATCCCACCGCGGCCACCCTGATGGACTTTCGCCTCGAGCAGCGAGGAGCGGTGCGCTTTGCCTACGTGCTGCCCTACGACGAGCGGACGGCCTTGGTCGAGTACACCCTGTTCTCGCCCACACTTCTCCAGCCTGAAGAGTACGACCTGGGGCTCAAGGACTACCTCGAGCGCCTGCTACATATCCGGGAATACACAGTTCAGCACGAGGAATTTGGCATCATCCCAATGACCGATGTACCGGTGGTCTCTGCCGGTGACTCCCGCATCATCCGCATCGGCATAGCAGGTGGGCGGGCCAAGGCCTCTACCGGGTATACCTTTCAGCGCATTCAGCGCCACTCGCGGCAGATCGCCGCGAGCCTGGTCCGCTACGGACAGCCCCTGGCAGGCAAGCCCGGCTTTGACCGCCATCGCTGGATGGATAGCCTCTTCCTCAATGCCCTGAGCCGGGGGCGGGTAGAGGGCAAGCGCTTTTTTAGCCGCCTGTTCCAAAGGTGCCCGGCGGCCCAGGTGCTGCGTTTCCTCGATGAGGAGACCTCGCTAATGGACGACCTCAAGCTCATGTCGGCCGTTGACATCCCGGCTTTTCTCGCCTCGGGCTGGGATGTGCTGACCTCGAGGCTCAGGGCCCGGCGGCGCCCCGAGGATTTGTGAGGCGAGCTATTTCTAAGGCTTGCCCGCGGCGTAGCCTGAAGTACGCATGAGCTGGCTTCTACTAGCCCTGCTGGTGGCTTTGCCCCCCTGGTTTTTGCGGTGCTGGGCCGGTGTAGGTCTGGCGGCGCCGGGGCCTTCCAGGCTGCGCTGGTTGGGGGGGGGTGTTTGGCTAGGGCTGGCGCTGGTGGGGGCGGTGCTGTGGGTGGGCGGCTCGGAGCGGGTGCTGGCCGGTTCCCTGGCCCTCTTCGGATCGCTGTTGGCCTTGCTGGCGTTTTGGGGCGGAGACCTGCTGTGGACGGCTCGGGTCCAGATCGGTTGGACGATTGCGCTGGCCCTGCTGGTCGGGGGTGGGGCCACATCCCTCCTGGCCTTGCCCCCTTCAGCCTTGGCGCTGGCCGGTCTGCTAGGGGCATTCCTGGCCCAGGCGGTCTGGTTGATGGAGAACCGGGAAGCTCGAGCCCGCCTTTCCCGGTTGTTGCGGCGAACCCGGTTGTGGATGGTGCCGTTGGCCCTTTCCGCCTTGGTGCGCGTCCCGGTTCCGCTCTGGCCCGAAGGCTTCGCTCTGATGAGCCTCCTCCAGATGAGCCTGGTCACCTTGGCCGCCGTCCTGTGGGCCTGGGAAAAGGTGGGGCCACGCATCTTGCTGATGGGCGGAGCGGCCTTTGTTCTGGGGCTGGGGGTAGAACTGCTGGGGAGCCGCAGCGGCTTTCCCTTTGGCCTCTACAGCTACGCCTCTGCGCCGCCCCCCACCCTGCTGGGCGTCCCCCTCATCGTCCTGCTGGGGTGGTTCGGCATGGTGCTGGCGGCGCACGTGCTGGCCGGGGGGCGCCCCTGGCTCACGGGCTGGCTGGTCGTGGCCTGGGACCTGGGCCTCGAGGCCCTGATGCCCTCCCAGGGGTACTGGGTCTGGCAGGATCCCCATCCGCTGTGGTATGGGGCGCCGCTGCAGAACTACCTCTCCTGGTTCGCTATGGGGGCCTTTTTGTCCTGGATCTACCGGAACCTCGCGCCGGAGCTGCCGCACGAATCGGGGTTGGCCTGGGCTTACCGCCTCGAAGGGCTGTTTCTGCCTATGGGCTTGGCGCTGTTTGGGCTTTGGCCCGCCGCTTTGGTGTGTGGGGTGGCCATGAACGCGCTGGCCTGGCGGGGGGTGCGCCGGGCTACCTGGTTCTCGCGTGATGGTCGGGAGGTTGTCCCTTGAGCGCCGCCTTTCGCCAACGCCCCCGGGAAGTCCTCCTCGCTGGCCTATTGGCCGCGCTGTTTCGGCGCGCCGTGCGCCGAGGGTTGCGGGGGGTCTGGGTGCGGGGCGAACCCCCGGCGGGGCCTTGGGTGCTGGCCGCCAACCACCACTCCTGGTGGGATGCCTATGTGCTTCCGGTGCTCCTCGACCGCTGGCGGGTGCGGTTTCGGATTGTGGTGAGCGATCGGCGCTTGGGTGAGTTTGGCTTTTTTCGCAGCTTGGGAGCGCTCGAGGCCTCCCGAGTGCGCCAAGCCCTCTATGCCCTGCGGCGAAAGGAGGCCCTGATCATCTTCCCGGAGGGCGAACTCCGTCCTCCCGGGAGGGTGGGGCCACTACAGCGGGGGGCGGTTTGGTTGGCCGAAAGGGCGGGGGTCCCGCTTTTGCCGGTGGCGGTGCGGGTGGTGCTGCGCGGCCAGGAGTTGCCCGAGGCGTACGTGGTGTTTGGCGAACCGCTGGGGGCTGAGCCGGGGGGGCTCGAGCGTAGCCTAAACCGGATGCTATCCGATCTGGATGGGCAGCTCTCGACGGCCCCGCCAGAGGAGCCGCTGCCGGGTTTTCGGCTGGTATTGCCGGGGCGAAAAAGCACCCACGAGCGCATGGCTTTTTGGGGGCTGGCCCTGGCCCGGCTCATGGGGGGGCGATGAGCCTGCTGTACGCTGCTTTGGTGGCGGTGGGGCTCAGGCTCGCCGTGCTGCTGGTCAACCTGGGGAGTTTCCCCCGGTTGCGGCCTTCGGTTCCCCGTGGGAAGGCCCGGGTCTCGATCTTGCTTCCGGCCCGCAACGAGGCGCATAACCTCCCCCAAACCCTGCCGCGGCTGCTGGCCCAGCCCGCCCAGGAAATCCTTTTGCTCGATGACCGCTCCAGCGACCCCACCGCCGCGGTCGCCTGCCGGCTCGCCGGGCAGGACCCCCGCTTTCGGCTGCTGCGGGGCCAGGAGCTGCCCGAGGGCTGGAAAGGCAAGAGCTGGGCCTGTCACCAGCTGGCCCAGGCGGCTTCGGGGGAGGTGCTCATATTTACCGATGCGGATGTGATCTGGAGGCCGGGGGCTTTGGAGGCGGTGTTGGCCCAGCTCGAGCGCGCCCCGGGCCTCCTCAGCGTCTACCCCCGTCAGCAGGTGGGCAGCCTGGCCGAGCGGGTGCTGGTGCCGCTCATCGACGTGGTGCTGCTGACGCTGCTGCCGTACCCGCTGGTGCGGACCCGCTTTCCTTTGGCCTCGGCGGCCAGCGGTCAGGTGATGGCGTTCACCCGCTCGGCCTACCAAGCCTGTGGAGGGCACCGGGCGGTGCGGGAAGAGGTGCTCGAGGACGTGCGCCTAGCTCAGCGGGTCAAACAGGCCAGACAGCCCCTTCGCGTCGCCCTGGGCGGCGATTTGCTCGAGGTGCGGATGTACCGCAGCTATGCGGAAATCTTGGAGGGCTTCGGCAAGAACCTGGGGGCTTTTCACGGCGAGAACCCCTTTTTGTTGGCCCTTTCCGCCCTGTTTCACCTGTTCGCCTACACCGCGCCTTGGCTGCTGTCGTTCGTAGATACCCGCTGGCTTTTGGTGGGGGGGCTGGGGATGCTTGAGCGCCTGTTGGTCAACCGCAAAACCGGGCGGGAGCTCTGGGAGGCGGTACTGGTTCCCCTCGCCCCCCTAATGAGCTTGCCGATTTATCTGCGGGCTTGGCGCAAAACGTATACCTGGAAGGGGAGAAGATACACCCGATGAAGGCGGTGGTGATTGGGGCGGGGTTTGCCGGGCTGGCCGCGGCGCTGCGGCTGCGCTTGGCGGGGCTCGAGGTCACCGTGCTGGACAAACAGGAAGCCCCCGGCGGCAAAGCCGTCGGCTGGAACGGGGGGCCTACCGGCCCCACCGTCCTCACCCTGCCTGAGGTTCCCTGGATGATCTTTCAAGCTCTGGGGGCCGAAGCGCCCGAGCTGCGACCGGTTTCGCCGCTTACCCGCTACGTCTGGCCGGATGGGCGCACCTTCGCTCCTCAGCGCGACCTCGAGGCCACCCTGGTCCAGCTTTCTCGGGAAGAGGCCCACCGCTACCGCCACCTGCTGGAGAAGGCCCGCCAGCTCTATGAGGGGGTCCGGACCGCCTTTATCCAGGGCCCGCCGCCGACGCTTTCGGCCATCTTGGGGTACGGTCTACGGCACGGCCTCGCGGCCCATCCGCTCGACCCCCTGCCCCGGCTGGTCGCTTCGGGGCCGTACCTCACGCCTTTTTTCCTGCGCTTTGCCACCTACTTGGGGGCTAACCCGTACCGGGCTCCGGCGGTGCTGCACAACATCGCCTGGGTGGAGCTAGGGCTGGGGGTCTATCACCTCGAGGGGGGGATGCGGGCGCTGGCCGATGCGCTGTATCGCCTTGCGCTCCTTCGGGGGGTGCGCTTCGAGTTCGGGGTGTGCGTGGGGGGCTTGGAGCTGCGAAAACATCAGGTGGTGGCCGCCCGTGCCAAGGACGCCCGCTACTTTGCGGATGTCTTCGTCTCGGCGGTGGACCGCCACTTCACGCTGGGGATGCTCGGTTGGCCGGTTCCCCCTTACGAACTGGGCACCTCCGCCATGGCCCTCCTGATGAGGCTCTCTGAAGCCCAGCCGCTCGCCCACCGCATCTATTTCTCGGCGGATTACCGCTCGGAGTGGCGCGAACTCGAGGCCGGCTACCTTTCCCAAGACCCCACCCTTTACCTGTACACCGATGGGGAGGCGGCGTTCTTGCTGGTGAATGCACCCAACCTGAGGCGGCTCAAGGGGGTGAGCCTCGAGGAGTACGCGCGCTTCCTGCTGAGGAGGCTACAGGCCATTCACCCCCTCCCGGTTCGCGACTGGAAGGCCCTGAGTCCTCATGACTACGCTTTTACTGCCTATCAGGGGGCTCTCTACGGTAAGGCCCCCCACGGCTTGCTGGGAGCCCTCCGCCCAGGTTGGCGGCTGGGGAAGCTGCAAAATCTGGTTCAGGTGGGAGGGACCGCCCATCCCGGCGGAGGGGTGCCCCTGGCGATGCTTTCGGGTTGGAACGGAGCGGCGTGGCTGTTGCGTAATGGGGGAGAAGGGAGGTAGCGTGCCGCTTCCTGAACCCCGTGGGTATCCCACCCGCTTTGGCCATCTGCCCCGTTGGGCCGGGGAGCCGCTCAGGCTGCTCACCGAGGGGGCCGCTTTAGGTTCTCCGTTCGCTTTACGGCTAGGGCGAAAAGCAGTGGTGGGATTTACTCCAGAGTGGAACCGCATGCTGCTCTCGGACTTGGAGACCTTTCGCTCTCGAGGGAGTTTTTCCAGCCTCAGCCCTTACTTGAACGGGGGGATCATCACCACCGACGCCCCCCAGCACCGCCCCAGGAAGACCGTGCTCAACCGGGAGTTCCACGCCGGGGCGGTCCGGGGCTTGGCGGATAGGCTTCGCGCGGTCATCGAAGCGATCCGTCCTCGAGGCGATTTCGAAGCGGGGAGCTGGGCTGCGCAGGTGGTACAGGCTAGCCTGAACGCGGCGTATTTTGCCTCGCAGCTTCCCCCGCTGGAACTCGCGGCCTTTCTTGCCCCGCTGAAGCGCCCCTTTCCCGCCGCGCTGCTTCCTCGCCCCCTGCTTTTCTCCCGAATGCGCCGAAGGGTTGCCCAAATGCAGGCCGAAGGGCATGGAATAGCTGCCCACCTGCCCCTAGAGGAGGTGTTGATCGGCCTGGCGGCGGGATACGACACCACCGCCCACACCCTGGCTTGGGCCTTGTGGTATGCGGCCAACTATCCCGAATGGCATACCCCGCAGGGGGTTCCTCTGCTCCTCAAGGAAACCCTGCGGCTCTTTCCCCCGGGGTACGTCGGCAGCCGGGTCGCACGGCGAGTTTTTGCCTTCGGCGGGCAGGAGTTTCCCTCAGGATGGCTGGTCCTCTACAGCCCTTACCTCACCCACCGCCATCCCGACCTCTGGCCAGAGCCCCTTCGCTTCGACCCTGGGCGCTTCGCGGGGAAGATCCCTGCGTGGGGCTACCTGCCCTTCGGGGGCGGGGAGCGCATCTGTCTGGGAATGCACTTCGCCCAGCTGGTGCTCGAGCAGGCCCTGGCGGTGTTTCCCGCCGGGCTAAAGCCGATTGGGGGCGATCCTACCCCCAGGCCCTTGCTGACCCTGGCCCCGCGGGGGCCCTTGTGGCTCACGAGCTACTGATCTACCGGGGTTGGTTTGCCCTGCTCGTCCACCGCCACGTAGGTCAGGTTGCCCCGGGTGGCGAGCATTTTGGGCTCTTTCAGGTTCTCCCGGTACACCTCGACCTCTACGGTGATGGAGGTGCGCCCGACCCGCACCACCCGGGCGATCACCTCGAGCAGGTCTCCCACCCTGATCGGTACCTCGAAGACCACCTCGCCCACCCGCACCGTCACGCAGCGCTTGTGGGACCGCCGGATGGCGGCATACGACCCCACCTTGTCCATCAGGCCCAGGACAAACCCGCCGAAGGCGTTCCCGCCGGGGTTGGCGTGTTCGGGAAAGACCAGTTCTAGGGTTCGCGCTTCGCTCTCCATGCTTCAAATCCTAACCCGGACTTGTAGATAGACTGACAGGGTGAACGTGGAGATCCCTGAGCGCAAGCGCAAACACCTCGAGGTCTGCCTGAACGAGCCGGTGGATTTCGAGCGGGTGCGCACCGGGCTCGAGCGCTATCGGCTGCGCTACCGCGCCCTTCCTGAACTCGCCTTAGAGGAGGTAGACCTCAGCACCGAGTTTTTGGGTAAAACGCTCCGTGCCCCCTTTCTGATCGGCGCTATGACCGGGGGTGAAGAGCGGGGTGGGCAGATCAACCGGGCTTTGGCCCAGGCGGCGGAGCGCTTGGGGGTGGGGATGATGCTAGGAAGCCAGCGGGTGATGCTCGAGAACCCCCGGGCCCTCTCCAGCTTCCAGGTGCGAGAGGTAGCCCCGAGCGCTTTGCTGGTGGGCAACCTGGGGTTGGTGCAGCTCAACAAGGGATATGGGCCGGGACACCTCGAGCAGGCCGTCTCGCTGGTGGGGGCCGACGCCTTGGCCCTGCACACCAACCCTTTACAAGAAGCTGCCCAGCACGGCGACACCGATTTTTCCGGGCTGCTGGAAAAGCTCGAGGCCATACTTCCACAGCTGGACTTTCCCGTGCTGCTCAAGGAAGTGGGGCACGGGATCGGGCGCGAGGTGGCCCAGCGGCTCCAGGGGTTGCCCATCGCGGCTTTGGACGTGGCCGGAGCGGGGGGTACCAGCTGGGCCAAGGTTGAGCAGTACGTGCGCTACGGCAGGGTGCTCCACCCCGAATTGGTCGAGGTGGGTTTGCCGACCGCCCAGGCCTTGACCGAGTGCCGGGAGGTGCTGCCCCGCCTGCCCCTAGTGGCTTCGGGTGGCATCCGTAGCGGCAGCGATGCTGCCAAAGCCTTGGCCCTGGGGGCGCGGGTGGTGGCGGTGGCCCGGCCGCTACTCCGGCCTGCGCTCGAGGGGCCAGAAGCGGTAGCCGCCTGGATCGAAGACTTCCTGTGGGAACTGCGGGTGGCTTTGTTCGCCCTTGGCGCGAGGCGGCCCGAAGAGGCGCTGGGCAGAATCGAAAAACTAGGGGATTAGGGAAACCCCTAACCCCCCTTGCTGGTTGCGGGGGAAGGATTTGAACCTTCGACCTTCGGGTTATGAGCCCGACGAGCTACCAGACTGCTCCACCCCGCGTCGCGCCTTCGCCCAGAAGGCAACCGCTAATCTAGCAAAGCCGGGTGGCTTCTGTCAAATATCACCGAAAGCAGGGAAAGCGCATGTTAGCATGGACACGGAAGGCGTTTGAGAGCGAGAGCTGAAATGAGGATATCCGTGGAGGACACGATATGAAACGATACTGGGTCGCAGCATGTGTAGCCCTCTCCGTAGGGCTGACCCAGCAACCAGCCCCACCGGCGCAACCCCAACCAGAACAAACTCCACCGCAGCAGACCCAACCGGCCAACCCGGCGCTGCAGAAAGCCCAGGCCGACCTCGAGGCGAACCGTCTGGACGAGGCGGTCCGGGGCTTCGAGCTGGTCATCGCCCAGGACTATAGCAACTACCCCGCCCATTTCGGACTCGGTTTAGCCCTCTACCGCAAGGGTGATCTGCGGGGGGCGCGTTTCGAGTTCCAGCAGCTCACCGTGCTAGCCCCCGAGCGCTATGACGGCTGGTTCAATCTGGGCGTGACCCTGGACCGTTTGGGCCAGGACGCTGAGGCCTCCCAGGCTTTTGCCCGCGCTGTGCAGATCGGAGAGCAGGCTGGGCTTGCGCCCGCGTCGCTGCGGCCTGCCTACTTGGGCTTGGCCAAATCCCTCCGCGATCAGCAAAAGTACGCCGAAGCGGCCAGCGCCCTGGAGAGCGCCGTTCAAAAGCTCCCTAACGATCAGGAGGTCAACCTGCAGCTCGCCGATAGCCTCACCCGCTCCGGCAGGCCGCTTGAGGCCATCCCCTACCTTTACAAAATCCTAAGCGCCGACCGGGGCAACGTCATCGCCACCACCCTGCTGGTGGACATCTACGTAGCTCAAGAGTTGCGGGATCGGGCGGTGCGTGAACTCGACCGCAGCCTCGAGGCTGTCCAGGATCCGCGCCAGAAGGCTTTGCTGCTGTTCAAGAAGGCCGAACTCTCCACCGGCGCAGCCCGTGAGGCCGCGTTACGGCAAGCCGTCCAGCTCGACCCCAAGCTGTGGCAGGCCCAGTTTAACCTGGGTCTTCTGCGCCTGCAGGCGGCTCAGCCCCAGCAGGCCCTAGGCCCTTTGCAGGCCGCGTACAACCAGGTTCCCGAGGAACCCAAGGTACTCCTGGCCCTGGCCTCGGCGTACGACCAGGTCAAGCGCCCTGCCGACGCAGCCCGGTTCGCGGCCTTGGCGGCGCGGTTGTCTCAGGGTGCCGACAAGTTCGAGGCGCTGCTGATTCAAGGCAAAGCCGCCTACCAGCAAGGCCGCTATAACGAAGCCCAGGAGGCGTTGACCCAGGCCACCCAACTCAAGGCGGACAGCGCCACGGCCTGGCTCTACCTGGGCCTCAGCCAGTACGCGCTCAAGGATTACGGCGGGGCCATCGCCTCGCTCGAGCGCGCCCAAAGTTTGCAGGCCAACGATGCGAATGTGGCGGTCAACCTGGGAGCGGCCTACCTGGCGGCGGGCCGCTACTCCGACGCCGAGCGGGTGCTGCGCCAGGTGGTCAGCCAGGACGCCCGCAACGCGCTGGCTTGGTACAACTTAGGTTGGGCGTTGCGCTCTTTGGCGCGAGAGAACGAGGCCAAGCGAGCCTGGCAGCGTTCGCTCGAGCTCGGCTACGAACCGGCTCGAGCCTTGTTGCGCTGATGCCCAGAGCCAGGAATTGGGCGGTCCGGGACGACCTGAGGCCCGGGGTTAGGTGGCATCGGCGCCAGCGCCGTTCCTGAGGTTGGCAAAACCCACCCGTAACCCCTGCGGATGCGGGTTTAAGGTGCATTCGTCCTCACGTTTGTCCGTTAAACTCGGTTAAGCTGGGCCAAGGGAAGTTTATTACGATGAAATCTCAAGGTGTTTGCTTTGCAGAGCAACGCAGGCTGGATCAGAGGGGTAGCCTCTCTCCCGCTGGGCGCCTTGCCGAGACGCACATAGGGGAAAACTATGGGTTGGTTGCGAGATAATTGGCTCGATGCGCTGATCTTCGTGCTGTTTGCGCTGGTGGTGGCTGGGGTGGTGCTGTTTCTAACCGGGGTGAACCCCTTCGCCCGACCGCCGGCCAGCCCGGCTCAGGCTACTCCTGTCCAGACCCCTCCCCCAGCTTCACAGCCTCCCTCCCAGGCTCCCGCCGCCGTCAATCCTCCGGTCCAGGTTATTCCGGTGTTGCCGAAGGCCCCTAGCGAAACCCCTTCGCCCACCCCCGCGCCCGCGCCGACCCAGCCCGCTCCGGCCAGACCCAGCCCTGCGGCCACCCCGACCCCGCGCCCTGCCCCGGCTACTGGGGGCTGGCGGGTAGCGGTGGGGGCTTTCTCCGATGCCGTGAATGCTAACCGCCTGGCCGACTCGTTGCGCGCCCAGGGTTATGCGGTACAGCTGGAGCCCGCGGGTAGCGTGACTCGGGTCGTGCTGGGACCGTTCCCCAGCGAGGAGCGGGCTCGAGCGGTGGCTCAGGAGCTATCCCAGTACGAGACGCGGGTTTACCGAGGGGCTACCCCGACCAGCGCCGCCCCATCTTCGCCGACCAACCCTGGCCGTTATTTACAGGTGGGGGCTTTTCGCAACAGCGCCAGCGCCGAGGCGCTGGTGTCACAACTTAAAGCCGCCGGTTACCCGGTGGTGCTGGCCCGCGAGGGCGAGTTGATTCGGGTCCGGGTAGGGCCTGTGAGCGAGGACCGGCTCGAGCTGACCAAATCTGACCTGCGCGGGTTGGGCCTGTCTCCGTTGGAGGTTCGCTGATGGCTAAGGTTCCTAGTGCTGCGATTTCGCGCTTGGTGACGTATTTGCGTATTCTGGAAGACCTGGAGGCGGCGGGCGTCAACCGCACCTCGAGCGAGCAGCTGGCCGAGGAAGCCCAGGTCACGGCTTTTCAGGTGCGTAAGGACCTCTCCTACTTCGGCAGCTACGGCACGCGAGGAGTGGGCTACACAGTCCAGGTTTTGCGCCGCGAGCTGCGCCAGATCCTGGGGCTCAACCGCCGCTGGGGGCTTTGCATCGTGGGCATGGGCCGCATCGGTCAGGCGCTGGCCGATTATCCCGGTTTTAGTTCGACCTTCGAACTCAAGGGATTTTTCGATATTGACCCGGCCAAGCACCACCTTAGCTTCGGCGGGATCCCGGTGCAGGGGATGGAAGAATTGCCGCGTGCCGTAGCCGAGCGCCACATTGAACTCGGCCTCATCGCCGTGCCGGGTCAAATGGCCCAGAGTGTGGCGGATCAGCTAGTAGAATCTGGCATCAGGGGGATCCTCAACTTCGCCCCGGTGGTGCTGGAGGTGCCCAAAGACGTGGCGGTGGAGAACGTAGACTTTCTGGCCGGTTTGTCGAGGTTGAGCTTTTTTGCCTTGAATCCCAAATGGCGAGAGGAGATGGTTGGATGAAAAAGTGGTTGATGCTAGGGGCCGTCGTAACCGCTCTGGCCCTGGTCGGATGCAACAACTTCCGCTGGGAAACCTCCATTCCAACGGTTGAGTTGGGCATTTCTCGGTCGGATTTGACCTCCAATACCGTTACCGACACAACTACGGGGCAACAAACCACTACCTATGCCCTCAACCTCACCATAGATGCCTATACCCTTCCGGGTTCCCCGGGTGGTACGGTCGTCGCCATCAACCTGGTGGGGGGAGATCAGCTACCTGCAGGGATTGCCATTGCGGAGGCTTGTCCGACCAGCTCCACCAAAAATTGCGGCCCTTACTCCTTGAGCACAACTATCAACTTTGGGACCACCCCACCACAACGAGGGAGCATCAAGATCGAATCGTTTTTGGTAAAAGGCCTAACCGGCAATTCTAGAACCATTATTTTGCCCGAGCCTCAGCCGGTTTACTGATCTCTCGCCCCAGGCCACGGTCTTTCAGGCCGCCTGGGGTATACTTGGGGCGATGAGTGTGAAGGCTGTCACCAGCGACCTCGAGCCCCTCCTGGCCCCATTCGAGGAGCGCCTGCGCGAGCTGGTGTACTCGGATGTGGAGTTTATCCGCCTGATCGAGGACGACCTGGTGACGGCAGGGGGCAAGCGGATTCGGCCCCGGCTCGCCTTCTTGGCCTCGCGTGCGCTTGGGGGGGTTCCCTACGAGATGGAATTGGCCCTGGCGGTGGAGCTGTTGCACTCTACGGCGCTTCTTCACGACGACCTGGTAGATGACGCCGAGACCCGCCGCGGTCACGTGGCTGCTTTTCGCAAGTACGGCAACGCCGTCTCGGTGCTGGCCGGAGATTATCTGCTCTCCAGGCTCCTGTATCTGCTTTCCAGGACTGGGCGGATGGAACTGGTGTACATGTTCTCCGAGGTGGCCCGCGAACTGGCCGAAGGAGAGGTGCTCCAGTTCCAGATCGCCGCCCTGGGCGAGTACTCTTGGGAGGCCTACGAACGCATCATCACCGGCAAGACCGCCTCGCTGATGCGCCTGGCCTGCGAGGGGGCGGCGGTGCTGGGCGATGCCCCGGAGGAGTGGCGGCGGGCCCTGGCGGACTTTGGCCTTTTCTATGGACAGGCTTTCCAGATGCGCGACGACTATCTAGACCTCATGGGGACGCCGGAAACTCTGGGCAAACCCGTCGGCGGCGATGTGCGTGAGGGTAAACTCACTGCCATCACCCTACGGTTGCTGGACATCTATCCGCAGCAGACCCTAGAGATCGTCCACCGCCGAGGGGTGAACCCCGAGGACATCGAGACCTTGCGCAAGCTGGCGGTGGCTTCGGGGGCCGATCGGGAGGTGGTGCGGGCCATCCAGGAGCGGGTAGAGCGAGCCATTGCTGCCCTTGCGCTGCTGCCGCCTAGCCCCAGCCGAGAAGCCCTCGAGGTCCTAGCCAAGCGGGAGGCCTCGCGCCTGGCCTGAGGGAGCCTGTCAGGGGCAGGCGACCGGATCAAGCACCGCTCCGCACCCGCCAGGCAAGCCCGGGGATATAATGCCCTGCGGTGATGCCATGCTGAGAAATGCTTACCGTCCCCCCGGTGAATCCGGGTTGTGGGATCACTTCCTGGAGCGCCTCGAGCGCACCCTGCGGGTGAGCCGGATCCACCCCGAGACCGTCGAGTACCTTACCCACCCCCGAAGAACCGTAGAGGTGTCCTTGCCGGTCAAGATGGACGATGGCAAGGTGAGCTTCTTCACCGGCTACCGGGTGGTCCACAACATCAGCAAGGGCACCGCTTGCGGCGGGGTGCGTTATCACCCCGGGGTCAGTATGGGGCAGACCGCGGGCTTGGCCGCCCTGATGACCCTCAAGGCGGCGGTGTACAACCTTCCCTTCGGTGGCTCGGCGGGAGGGATTATCGTGAACCCCCGTGCCCTCTCCCGCCGGGAGCTCGAGCGCCTCAGCCGGCGGTATGCCTCCGAGCTGGTCGAGCTGATCGGCCCGGAGGAGGACGTGCTGGGCCCCGATGTGGGTACCGACGCCCAGGTGATGGCCTGGTTCATGGATACCTATTCCATGAACACCGGTCAGACCGTGCCGGGAGTGGTCACCGGCAAGCCCGCCACCCTTGGGGGTACTTTGGTCATAGACGACGCCGGAGGGCAGGGGCTGGTGATTTTGCTCGCCGAGCTAGCCCGGCGCCAGGGCTGGCCACTTCAGGGGGCCACGCTGGCCCTCCAGGGGTTTGGACAGGTTGGCCAGGCTGTGGCGATGGCGGCGGTTCGGGCCGGGCTCAAGGTAGTGGCGGTCACTACTAGTCGGGGTGGCGTGTACAACCCAGATGGCCTCGATATAGCCGCGCTGGCCGCTTGGCCCCTAGGGCAAACCGGCATCGAGCCCCCCGCTACCCTGGAGCTAGGACGCTCCATCAGCAACGACGAACTCCTGGCCTTGCCGGTAGACTACTTGGTGCCGGCGGCTATAGAGATGAGCATTCATGCGGGGAATGCCGCCCACGTAAAGGCCAAGGTTATCGTCGAAGGGGCTAACGGGGCGGTCACCCCCGAGGCCGAAGCCATCCTGCGAGGACGGGGGATTCCCGTGGTGCCGGACATCCTGGCCGGAGGCGGTGGCCTGGTAGCCAGCTACTTGGAGTGGGTGCAGGACCTCACCATGTTCTTCTGGGAAGAGTCCGAGGTGCGCGAGCGTCTGCGCGAGTCGGCAGTGGTGGCCTTGGAGAGTGTTTTGGAGCGCAGCGAGAGGTTAGGCGGCGACCTGCGCTTGGGGGCGTACAGCGTCGCCGTCGAACGGGTAAACGAAGCCAGCCGCCTGCGGGGCGTGTACCCGTGAGGCAAGTTTTGGAGTCACCATGAAGAGCGAACCCCTTTCCTATCTATCGAGCGAGAACATCGGCCCTTGGGAGATCTACCTCGAGCAGGTGGATCGGGTGACGCCCTACTTGGGCAAGCTGGCGGTGCTGGTGGACCACCTCAAGCGGCCCAAACGCTGCTTGATCGTGGACGTGCCCATCCACCTCGACGACGGCAGCGTAGCCTACTTTGAGGGCTACCGCGTACATCACAACACCGCGCGGGGCCCGGCTAAGGGTGGGGTGCGCTACCACCCCGACGTGACCCTCTCCGAGGTGATGGCCCTGGCGGCCTGGATGACCATCAAGAATGCGGCGGTGAACCTGCCCTATGGTGGGGGTAAGGGCGGGATCCGGGTGGACCCGCGCAAGCTTTCCCCTGCCGAAATCGAGCGCCTGACCCGGCGCTACACCTCTGAGATCGGCATCATCATCGGGCCTGATAAAGACATCCCGGCCCCCGACATGGGCACCGGGCCACGCGAGATGGCCTGGATGATGGACACCTACTCCATGAACGTGGGCCGCACTGCCCCCGGCGTGGTCACGGGCAAGCCGATCTCGGTAGGCGGTTCCCTGGGCCGCCAGGACGCCACGGGGCGCGGGGTGTTCGTAACCGCGGCCGCGGCGGCGGAGAAGATTGGACTGCCGGTGGAGGGGAGCCGGGTGGTGGTGCAGGGCTTCGGCAATGTAGGGAACGCGGCGGCCCGCATCTTCTACGACGCCGGGGCTAAGGTGGTGGCCCTCTCCGACGTGACCGGAGCGGTGCGCAACGATGCAGGAATCGATCCTTATGATGTGCTCAAGTGGGTCTCGCTACATGGGGGGGTGCGCGGCTACCCCAAGGCGGAAGCCATCCCAAGCGCCGAACTTTTCGAGGTGCCTACCGAATTCCTCGTCCCGGCGGCGCTCGAGAAGCAGATCACCGAACACAACGCTTGGAAGATTCAGGCCAAGATCATCGCCGAAGGGGCCAACGGCCCCACCACCCCGGCGGCTGATGACATCCTGAACGAACGCGGCATCCTGGTGGTGCCGGATGTAGTGGCCAACGCCGGTGGGGTCACGGTCTCGTACTTTGAGTGGGTGCAGGATTTCAACTCCTACTTCTGGACCGAGGCCGAGATCAACCAGAAGCTCGAGCGTATCATGCGCCAGGCCTTCGAGGCGATCTGGCAGGTGGCCCAAGACAAAAAGGTCTCGCTGCGCACCGCCGCCTATATCGTGGCGGCCACCCGGGTGCTGGAGGCTCGAGCGCTGCGCGGGCTCTACCCTTAAACGCCCAGCGTTTGCGAACGCCCTGTGTGCCCCATAGCGTTCGATGTTTTGCCTTTGGCATTAAGCTAAGGGCATGGTCAAGGACTGGCCCTCCTGCGGCAGGGTGTTGCTCAAGCCCTTCACGGAGGGGCTCACCGAAGAGGAGTGGCGGCGTTTTTACGAGTGTTTTCGTGACCCGGAGATCGCCGAGTGGAACGGCAGCAAGCCGATCAAGATGCCCCTGTGGTTGTTCAAGCGGGTGGTGATGGGCGAAGTGAGCCGGGGGGATCGGGTCGGCTACGGCATCCTCGACGAGCGGGGGGAGTGGTTGGGCACCGTCGAGCTGTACGAGATGAGCCGCAGCGAGGCCACCTTGGGTATCCTGATCGGGGCCAAGGACCGCTGGGGGAAGGGGTACGGCACCGAGGCCGTGCGGGCGGTGCTCGAGTACGCCTTCACCCGGTTGGGCCTGAGCCGCGTCAAGCTCAAAACCTTCCGCCACAACCTGCGCGCCCAGCGCGCCTTCCAAAAAGCCGGCTTCCGTACCGTCGCGGTGGTTCCGGCAGGGGTACGGCTGGGCTTCAACTTTGGCGCCCCCCGCCTGGAGGACGTGCTGATGGAGATTACCCGCGAGGAGTGGCTGGCACAGGAGCAGCAGGCGTGTGAGGAGCGGGAGCGCAAGCTATGAGGCCGGATTCGCTGGTTTTGCTTGTGCCTGAGCGGGCGGCAAAGCACCTGGGAACCCTGCCCGGCTCGGTGGAGGTGGTGTATGTGGGCCAAGAGGGCGATCTGCCGCCCCGGGCGCTCGAGGCCGAGTTTTTGGTGGCCGGATATAGCCAAAGCCGGATTGCCGAGCTGATCCCCCGGCTGCCCCGGCTGCGGGTGGTTCAGACCATCTCGGCGGGGGTGGATTGGATTCTTCCGCTCATCCCCCGAGGCGTCACCCTCTGCAACGGCAGCGGGGTCCACGATACCCCGGTGGCGGAGTGGGTGGTGGCTGCGCTGCTGGCCCTTGCCAAGCGCTTCCCCGACTTCCGCGACTTGCAAAGGGAGGGCTTATGGAAAGCGCAGGCTGTGGGAGACCTGGAGGGCTCTACCGTGCTCATCCTCGGCTACGGCTCGATTGGGCAAGCGGTGGAAAAGCGTCTGGAAGGTTTTGGGGTGCGCCTGCTGCGCGTGGCCAGAACCCCCCGCGAGGGCGTCTATGACCTCTCGGCCCTCCCCCACCTACTCCCCCAAGCCGACAGCGTGGTGCTGTTATTGCCCCTCACCAGTGAGACCAAGGGCGTCGTGGGACGGGATTTCCTGGACCGGATGAAGCCGGGCGCCCTGCTCGTCAACGCCGGGCGGGGTGGGTTGGTGGATACCCCGGCCCTTATCGAAGCCCTCACCGCGCGGCGCATTCGGGCGGCCCTCGACGTGACCGACCCCGAACCGCTGCCGGAAGGCCACCCGCTATGGGCTTTGCCGGAGGTGTTCATTACCCCGCACATTGCCGGGGCCTCGCCCCGGCTTTTTGAGCGGGCCTACGCGCTGGTGCGGGAGCAAGTCCGGCGTTACCTGGCCGGGGAGCCGCTTTTGAACGTAGTTGAGCACGGGTACTGAACCCAATGCTTATCCGACCTGGTTGAGCGCCCTCAGTACAGCCTCGGCGCTGCGCTTGTCCATCCCCGGCAGCTTGGCCAGCCGCTCCGCGTCCATCGCCTTGAGTTCCTCGAGCGTAGAGAACTGCGCCAGCAAGGCTTCCTTGCGCTTGGGACCGATGCCGGGGATGTCGTCGAAGACGCTTTTGAGGGCTTTTTGGCTCCTTAGCTTGCGGTGGAACTGGAGGCCGTTGTTGTGGGTCTCGTCGCGCTGAAAGATGAGCAGTTGCAAGGCTGGGTGGGTGAGGGGGAGCTCGATGGATTTCCCGTTGGGCAGGATCAGGGTCTCCTCGCGTTTGGCCAAGCCCACCAGCGGGATATGCATTCCGGCCCGCTCGAGCCCCTTCTGTGCGGCCCGCACCTGTCCCAAGCCCCCGTCGATGAGCAGCAGGTCCGGCACGGCCATGCTCGTCGAGAGCGAGCCGGTAAAGCGCCGGTAGATGGCTTGTTCCATGGCGAAGTAATCATCGGGGCTTTGCGAATCGGTCTTGATCTTCATCCGCCGGTACTCGGCCTTTTTGGGCCGGCCCCCCTCGAAGACCGTGATCGAGGCCACCGGGCTTTCTCCAAAGAGGTTGCTGATGTCGTACCCTTCGATGCGGTAGGGCCGGGCGGAGAGGCCCAGTACGTCCTTGAGGGCAGCCAGGCCGGGATGATCTCCCTTGCGCTCGAGCAGGCGCATCTCGGCCTCGAGGGCGGTGCGGGCGTTCTTCTCGGCCAGCTCCAGGAGCCGGGTTTTGTCGCCGCGCTGGGGAACCCGCACCTCGACCTTTCTCCCCGCTCGGCTGCTGAGAAACTGTGACAGAGCGCCCATGTCCTCGACCTCGCTGGGCAGCAGCACCAGCGGGGGGAGAGGGGTAGCCTCGAGGTAGTAGTCGCGCAGAAACGCCCACAGAAGTTCCTGGTCGCTGGCCCCGTCTACGCCCTCGATGAAGCGGCTGTTGCGGCCTAGCATCTGCCCACCGCGCACCTGGTAAAGCTGCACGATGGCGTAGCGCCCGGCCCGGGCCAACCCCAAAAAGTCTAGGTCGCCTAACTCGGGGTCGTAGGCTTGCTGGGCGGTGCCGAAGAATGAGCGCAAGGACTCGATCTGATCGCGGATCTCGGCGGCCCGTTCAAAGTCCTGGTTGCGGGCGGCTTGGCGCATCTTGCCCTCGAGGTCCCCCAGCAGCTCGCCCACCTTGCCGTCTAGCACCTGCTCGACTTGCCGCACCATCTCCCGGTAGGCCGCCGGGTCGGCCTGGCCGATGCAGGGGGCCATACAGCGACCCATCGAGTAGTTGAGACAGGGGGAGCGCCTTTTTTTGAGGGGGAATCCAGAGTTTTTGCGGATGGGAAAGATGCGGTCGATGAGGCGTTTGATCCGCCGCACCGCCCCCCCATCGGGAAAAGGCCCCCAGTAGCGGGCCCCGTCGCCCTCCACCCGGCGTACGATGAGCAGCATCGGATAGGGTTCATGGGTCAACTTGAGGAAGGGGTAGTGCTTATCGTCCTTCATCAGGACGTTGTAGCGCGGGCGGTGCCGCTTGATCAGGTTGGCCTCGAGCAGGAGGGCTTCTACCTCGTCGCGGGTGACGATGAACTCGAGACGGTCGGCCTCGCTCGAGATGGCAAGGGCTTTACCCTCGCCGTGGAAGTAGCTGCCCACCCGGGCTTTAAGGTTTTTAGCCTTGCCCACGTAGATGACCTCTTCTCCCTTCCACCATTGGTAAACCCCCGGAGCCTCGGGCAAGGGGGGCAAATCCGCCAGGCGCATAACGCTTAATCCTAGAGGAATCTCAGGGCTCCGGCAACCACATAACGCCCAATCGGGGGAGGAAGTAGGTCGAACTTACGCCGGTCGCCCATCACCGATCGCTAAACATCCTTTCCCTGCTAGACTATTCACATGAGTGTCGCTCACCCGACCCGCCATCACCACGACGAGATGCTGTATAAGTCTTGGGTTCAGCTGCTCGAGTGGATGCGCGAGTACGCTGCGGAGAAAGGCGTGCGCTTCGAGAAAGAGTCCGACTTTCCCGACTTCATCTACCGCATGGAGCGCCCGTATGAGGTGCCTACCACGATTATGGTGGCTTCCCTGTCAGACGAGGCTGGCGAACCGTTCTTGATCGCCTCGGTTTCCCCGCGCCATGCCGAGATGAAGCATATCGCGTTGCGGGTGCCGGGGGCGATGCTGCATTGGCACGCCCACTGGGAAGACGAACGCGGGCTGGTGTTGGGGGGGAAGCTCCCGCTCGACAAGGCTAAGCTGTACCGCTTGGCAGATCGGGCTCGCGAGGCCAGGGGGCTTCGTTCGTAAACTTTCTAGGTCGAGGGGCCGCTCGAGCTTGCGACCCCCCACCACCAAGCAGGGGGATAGCCCCGAGGGCAGGATTTGCGCGGGACTGCGTTGGGCGCCAAGCTACCGGCGCACTTTTAGCCGCCCGCGGGGTTTACCAGACGGCCATCACCCGCGCGGGCCCACCCGAAGCCCCTTTGTGTTTAGGTCCGCCTACGATGATGGTAGCCCCGCTGGGAGGGACATTGCCCAGATTGGCCAGGTTCTCCAGGCCGTATTTGCCAGCCGGGAGCACCGTGAGATGGGTTTTGAAATCCTTGGAAGCCCCGAAATCCAGGGAAAGGGTATCTACTCCAATGCCCACGACTTCCCGCTCCCGCACCAGGAATTCCGCTGCAGCAGGGCTGAAACCGGGATAGTGCTGCACGCCGGCAGCATCCAGGTTGATATAGCGCTTGGGATCGCCCACCCGGGATTCCCAGCCGGAGTACATGGCCACGAAGGCCCCAGCCGGCAGCCGTCCGTTCCGGCGCTCCCAGGCTAGAAGGTCGTCCGGGGTTACCTCGGCATCTGCGTCGCGCTCGGCTTTGGCCTGGATGTTGATCACCGCCAACGGGGCGACGAACCGGCTCACCGGTAGCAGCTCGGCAGTGGGCCCTCCCTCGGCGAAGTGGGCCGGGGCGTCCATGTGGGTGCCGGTGTGCTCGTCGAGGGTGAGGGTATTCTTGTAAAACCCGTTGTTTTTAACGGTTACCAAGAGGTCAATCTTCATCTGGGCGGCTCCGGGAAACATCGGGAAGTCCGGGCCGTAGACATGGGTCAGGTCGGCTACGTGGCTGAAACTGCGCCCTTGCACTTGGGTCTGGGCTCGAGCCGAGATGGCCGCCGTTGCAGCGAGGCCCGCTGCCATGCCCAAGAAGCCACGCCTGGAGAGGGCTTGCCTCACCTGCTCCATCACGTAAGGTGCGCACATACCTACCTCCCTAACCTGGAAGCCAGCGAAGAATAATTTTCCAGGTTAGGGGCAAGTTTATCGCTTCGGGCTGCGGATCAGCAATAGGGCCAAGATGATGAGGGTAAAGGCGATAAAGGCTTGCAAGGGAATGGGAAAGCTAGGGATGTACTCATTGGTGCAGGAGATGGGGCCCTTGCAGGCGGCGGGGAAATGGTCGGGGAAGCGCTGCTCGAGGTTGTGGCGCAGGCTCACCAGCCAGCCGATCCCCGCAAGCGGCAAGGCGTACAGGCGCACGTTGTAGTCGCCCCGCCAGGCGGCGATGCCCAAGATCACCGCCAGCGGGTACATGAAGATGCGCTGGTACCAGCAGAGTTCGCAGGGCAAGAAGAGGCGGATTTCTGAATAGTACAGGCTTCCCAAGGTAGCGACTAAAGCTACCAGCCAAGCGAAGGCCAGTAGCAGGTTATTGCGCGCCGTGTTGGAGGATTGCTCCGCGGTCATGCCGGTATTTTACGCATGCCTGGTGTGACGGCGGTAAGTTGTGAGCACCTCGCCGGGGAACTCGGTAGCCGTGGTACCTAAGCGCAAAAAGCGCGCGGGATGGATCCGCCCGGTGAGGCTATCCCCGATCCCCTTTCCTCGCTGTTTGGGTTCGACCCCTAGCAAAAGACCGACCCCCTGGTGAACGATCGCCGCTCCTGCGGGCTGATGGTACAAGTAGGCGATGAAAGCTTGGCCAGCTCCTTTGCGGAGGGCCTTTCCCAAAGCTTGCGCGAAGGGGTAGCGCCACTGGGGGGCGCCGTAGGCCTCGGTGAGGATCCTGCTCAGCGTCCAAGCCTCCGACCAGGGCACGTGCTCGGCCCAGGTAGCCCGGGCGCTGGGCTGGGTTGTGCACAGCTCAAAGGCTTCCTGGGGAATGAACCCCGCCCCTCGCACCTCCTCGAGCCGGGGATGATCTTCAGGGAGGATGAAGGCTAGGGGAGCCCCGGTGGAGGCAAACCGCCTGTCCAACTCTTCCACGGCCGCAGGATCGAAGTCGAAAGCGGCGTTTGCCAGCAATAGCGGAAACTCCGGTTGGAGCAGGTAGCGCACGCCCCTCACCGCCCCGGCTTCGGCGGCCAGGGGTCGGTAGAGGGAGGGCAGGTCAATCATCGCCCTCAGCCCAAGAGCGCCTCGACGAACTCCCCCGAGTCGAAGGGCTGAAGGTCGCTGGCGGCCTCGCCCACCCCGATGAACTTGATGGGAACGCCCAGCTCGCGCACGATGGACACCAATACCCCGCCCTTGGCGGTGCCATCCAGCTTGGTGACGATGACCCCGGTAAGCCCTACCGCCTCATTGAATCGCTTGGCCTGCTCGAGCCCGTTTTGTCCGGTTACCGCATCCAGCACCAGCCAGACCTCACCGGGCTCACCAGGGTCGGCCTTGGCGATGGAACGCTTGACCTTGACCAGCTCTTCCATCAGGTTGTGCTTGGTGTGGAGCCGCCCGGCGGTATCTACCAGCAGGAGGTCCATTCCCCGGGCTTTGCGGGCCATGGCCGCGTCGTAGGCCAAGGCGGCGGGGTCGGAGCCCTCTGGCCCCTGGATTACCGGGACCCCGAGGCGATCCCCCCAGATGCCAAGCTGCGCCCCCCCTGCTGCCCGGAAGGTGTCCCCGGCGCAGAACATCACCTTTTTGCCACGGCTTTGGTAGTACTGCCCCAGCTTGGCGATGGTGGTGGTCTTGCCCACGCCGTTCACCCCCACCATCAGGATCACCTTTCCCGCGGGTTCGATGGTAGTCTTCTGGATGTTTCCCCGGTTGAAAAGCCCCACCTTGCGCAGCTTGGCCCGCAGCAAGTCGGGCTCGAGCTGTACCACCAGGGCTTGCTTCAGGGCTTCGCGCAAGTCTTTCTTGCCCGAAGCGCGCACCTCCTCGATGACCTCCTGAGTGGCCTCCACCCCCACGTCGGCGGAGATCAGAGCATACTCGAGCTCCTCCAGCACCTCCTCGGGGTCGCGGTTCCAGGGGACCGATTTGGCAATATTCTCGCGGGTTTTGCTGAGGCCCTCGCGAAGCCGTTGCAACCAGCTCATAGTTCAAGTCTAACCGCTGGCGGTCTGGTGGCGCGATTGGTCTGGTCCACCGCGCGACGGGCGCTTAGCTAGGTATTTATGGCCCTGTCTAACCGGCTAAGCACCCGCTCCTTGCCCAAAAGGTACAGCACCTCAAACATCCCGGGGCTCTCGAGCATCCCGGTGAGGGCCGCCCGCAGGGGTTGCATCACCGCCCCGGCCTTGACCCCCTTCTCGGCGGCAAGCTCCCGCAACGCGGGCTCGGCGTGTTCCTGGGCCATCGCAGGGAGGCTAGCGAGGCGTGCGCGCAGTTCGGGGAGCAGAGGGCGGGCCTCCTCGAGCTTGGCCCTGGCCTTGTCGTCGAAGGGGTAATCCTCGGTGAAGAAGTAGCGCGATTTTTCCACGAACTCCTGCAGGGTCTCGAAGCGGGCCCGCATGGCCTCGAGCACCTGCTTCAAATAGGTTTCCGAAGGCCAACTGAGCCCGGCGCGCTCGAGAAAGGGCTGAACCCGAAGGGCCAGCTCGTCCAGCGTGAGCACCTCGCGGATGTACTTGCCGTTGAGCCACTTGAGCTTTTCGAGGTCGAATACCGGGGCTCCAAGGCGGATGTCTTCCAGGCGGAAGTGCTGGATCATGTCCTGCACGCTGAAGATCTCACGCCCGTCGGGCATGCTCCAGGCCATCATGCCCAGGTAGTTGAGCAGGGCCTCGGGCAGGAAGCCCTGCGCTTTGTAGCTGTCCACGCTGGTATCGGACTTGCGCTTGGAGAGCTTGGACTTGTCGGGGTTGCGCAGGAGGGGGGTGTGGCACCATACCGGCTCCTCCCAGCCGAAGGCCCGCAGGAGTAGCACGTGGAAAGGGGTGCTGGTGAGCCACTCCTCGGCCCGGATGACGTGGGTGACGCCCATCAGATGGTCATCCACCATAGCCGCGAGGTGGTAGGTGGGGTAGCCGTCAGCTTTCAGAATCACCTTGTCGTCGAGCTGGCTATTCTCAAACTCTATCGGGCCGCGTAGCAGATCGTGGACGACGGTCTTGCCCTCGAGCGGCACCTTGAGCCGGATGACGAAGGGTTCTCCTGCTGCTGCGCGGCGGTCGGACTCCTCCTTGGGGTAGTCGCGGTAGCGTCGGTTGTACCCTTGTTCCTGCTTGCCTGCCTTGCGGGCTTCCTCGCGCATGGCGGCCAGCTCCTCGGGGGTATCGAAAGCCCGGTAAGCGGCCCCTGAGTCCAGGAGTATCTGGGCGTACCGCTGGTAGATGGGCAGGCGCTCGGACTGGATATAGGGGCCGTTGGGACCGCCTTTGATGGGGGATTCGTCGGGAGAAAGCCCGATCCACTCAAGCATCTCCAAAATGCGCTGTTGTGAGGTGGGGTTATAGCGGGTGCGGTCGGTGTCCTCAATCCGCACGATAAACTTCCCTCCGTTCTGTTTGGCGAAGACGTAGTTGAACAGCGCCTGGTAAGCCGTGCCCACGTGAGGGTCGCCGGTTGGGGAGGGGGCGATGCGGGTAACCACCATAGCCTTACTAGATTAGCAGAGGGCCCGGGCCGGGTGGCTGGGGATCTTCCGGCCCGGTTCGTATTCTCACCTCGGCTTAAGTGCCAATGGTACGCTAGAAGCAATGGAAACCGTACCCGAAGGTGTTTCTCATCCTCCCGCGCCCTTAGTTACCCCCACCCAGGCGCGCCTGCAAACGCGGAACCTGGTCAAGCGCTACGGGCGACGCGAGGTGGTGCGGGGGGTCAGCCTAGAGCTCTCCCGTGGAGAGATCGTGGCGCTTTTTGGCCCCAACGGAGCAGGCAAAACTACCACCTTCTACATGATGGTAGGGTTTATCCGGCCTAATGGGGGGAGCATCTTGCTCAAGGATCAGGACGTGACCCGGTTGCCCATGTACCGCCGGGCCCGGCTGGGGTTGGGCTATCTGCCTCAAGAACCCTCGGCGTTCCGTCGCATGACGGCCCTGGAGAACTTGCTGGCGGTGCTCGAGTTCCAACCCATCTCCAAATCCGAGCGGGGCGAGCGAGCCCGTGAACTCCTGGCGGAGCTGGGCATCCTCCACCTCAAAGACAAGTACGCCTACACCCTCTCGGGTGGGGAGCGCCGTCGGCTGGAGATCGCCCGGGCGCTGTGCACCAACCCCGACTTCATCCTGCTGGATGAGCCCTTCACCGGGGTAGACCCCAAGAACGTGCACGACATCCAGCGGCTCATCGAGGAGCTACGCTCGAGGCGAGGGGTGGGCATTTTCATCACCGACCACTCGGTGCGGGAAACCCTAGCCATCGCCGATCGGGTATATCTGATGTACGACGGCCAGGTACAGTTTGAGGGCAGCGCCCAGGAGTTTGCCCGCGACTCCGGGGTGCGCACCCACTACTTGGGGGATGAGTACGAGCTTTGAAAGTTGCGCTTATGACCTTCTGGCTCATCCTTGCCCTGCTTGTGGCGGTCTCCGCCTTGGTGGCCTATACGGGCGATCTCGTGGCGAAACGGGTGGGCAAGCGCCACTGGCGATTTTTTGGGCTGCGCCCCAGGACCACCGCGACCTTGGTAGCGATGCTGACCGGGGTCTTGATCGCCTTGGGAGCTTTTGCTGCTTTCATGCTGTTGGTAAGGGATGCCCGGGAGACCATCCTGCAAGCCGAGCAGGTGCGTTATGAGCGCAACCGCTTGCGCGAGGAAGTGAAACGCCTAGGGGGGCAGCTGGAGGAACTGCACGCGCAGATATCTACCCTTAAAAATGAGGTGCTGCGGGTGGATATGGCCCGGCAGGAATTAGCCCGGGACCGCGCCCGGCTAGAGGAGACCCTAACCCGAGCAGAAAACCGTCTGCAATCGGCTAACCGCGAGTTGGTCGAGGCCCGGCAGAGCGTCGAGGCGGCGCAGGCTGAGCGGGACCGTCTGAAAAGCGAGATCGCGCAGCTCAGAGACAACCTCAGCACCCAGAAGGCGGCCCTCGACCAGGCGGTCCGGGCGGTGCAGATCCTGGCCGAACAGCGCACCCGGCTCGAGGCCACCCAAAAAGCTCTCCAGGCCCAGGCCAAGGCCTCGCGAACCAAGTTGGCTGCGCTTGAGCAGGTTCGCAAAAGCGCTGAGGCCAAGCTTGTGGCTTTGCAAGAGCGTACCCGCTGGCTCGATCAGGAGAAGCGGCGGCTGGAAGGGGATGTGGCCTTTTTAGCCAGCCAAACCAAGGACCGGAAAAACCTGGACGCCGCCCGCAATCAGCTCGCCGAGCAACTCGAGGCTGCCCGTCAAGAGGAGATGAACCTGCGCTCCCGCGTGGCGGAGTTGCAGCAGATCGTCAAAGGCCTCGAGGAGAGCCGCTCCCGCTTGCAAAGCGGTCTCAGCAACTTGGTGGGGGAGATCCTGCTGGCCGAGCAGCAGCTGGTGCCGGGGCAGGAGAAGCAAGCCCTGGAGGAGGCCGTGCGGCGGGCTGATCTGCGGGCCCGTCGGCTAGGGTTGCGAGGGGTGCTGGTGGTAGAGAACCCGGTATTTGGTGATCCCGCCCGCCAGGGATTGCTCTTGGTCCGGCCGGCGGGGGTGAGCGCTGATGGGAAGGTGTTGGCGCGGGTAGAGTTCCGGGCCAGAGAGCGGCTTTTTGCGCCCGGGGAGGTGCTGTCGGTCAGCGCGCTTAGCCTCCCGGCCAACTCAGCGGACATTCGTCGCCGCCTCGAACGGCTGAAGCGCGAAGCCGAGGATAAGCTGGCGCAGGCGGGCTGGGTTCCCGAGAAGCTGGCCCAAGGTAGCATTCCCCCGGAGGCCTTGTTGAGCTTTATGGATCAGCTCGCCCCCCTGCGTGGGGTGGTGCGGGTAGGGGTGGTGGCGATCAATACCCTCTACTCCACTGAGACCCCAGAGATCGCTTTCCAGCTCCTTCCTTAGAGCTGCTCTAGGGCCAGTCGGCAGGCGGCCAGGTCCCACAGGGCGTGGCCCACGCTTTTGAATACCACCGGGCCTGCGGAGGGCGGAGCCTCCTCCAGCACGTCGCTGAGGGACCGTACTTGGCTCCAGTCTATCCCGGCTTGGATCAGGTCTCCGGCCTCGCTGCGAGCTCCCTCGAGCGTGTCCACGAAGAGGCGGGCCCGCCGAACCAGCGAAGCGGGCAACTCGGCCATGTCAGGCCGGTAAGCTCCTACTGCGGCTACGAAAGCCTCCTCCTGCACCTCGTCCGGGAGCACCGGGGTAGGGCTGGTGGTGGCGGTGACGATCAGGCTCACCTGCTCTACCACCCCCAGGGGATTTTCGATCGTTCGAGCCGTGATGCCTAAGCTCTGGGCGTATTCGGCTAGGGCTCGTGAACGTTCGGGGGTACGCGAATAGACATACACTTCGTTCACCCCCAGCCCTTGATGAAAGGCTTCCAGGTGCGACCGGGCCTGGACCCCTGCGCCTACGATCAACAAAGGGCCTCGAGGGTTAGGGGCCAGCTTGTGCGCAGCCAACAACGAGACCGCCGCGGTGCGCCTGGCGGTGACCACCGAGCCCTCCAGCAGCGCCACCCGTTCGCCGGAGGGGGTGCGTATCACCCAGACCTCGGCCCGCACGCTGGGGGTTTGGCCAGGGTGGACGGTGACCAGCTTGGTCACGGTCACCTGGGAATCGGTGGCGGGCATCAAAAGGAGGGTGCCCCCGCCGGCCAGCGGCATGACCAGCCGTCCGGGAGCTTGCACCAACCCGGCCCTCTGGTCGCCCAGGACCGCTTCGATGGCCCGAGCCAGGGGCAGGTAAGGGAGGAGTTGAGTGGTCTCGCTGGCTGTGAATACCCTCATGTCCCCATCGTAGCTCGGGGGCTCAGGTATGATGGCCCTATGACCCTCAAGGGCCAAGGCAGCGGTCCGTTGCCGCCGTTGCTCCAGCAGTATGTTGAGCTGCGAGACGCCTACCCAGACTACCTCTTGCTGTTTCAGGTCGGTGACTTTTATGAGGCCTTCGGCGAGGACGCCGAGCGGCTTTCCCGTGCCTTAGGCATCGCCCTTACCCACAAGACCAGCAAGGACTTCACCACCCCTATGGCGGGCATCCCCATCCGCTCCGCCGACGGCCACCTCGAGCGCTTGCTCAAGCTGGGATTTCGGGTCGCGCTGGCTGAGCAGACCGAGCCGGTAGAAGCCGCCGAGGGGTTGGTCAAGCGCGAGGTCACTCAGCTCCTTACCCCCGGCACCCTCACCCGGGAAAACCTGCTCCGCCCCGACGCCAACTACCTGGCCGCCATCGCCACCGGAGAGGGGTACGGGGTGGTGTTTTTAGAGGTATCCACGGGCGAGTTTCGCGGGGTGGTGCTCTATAGCAAGAGCGCCCTGTACGATGAACTTTTCCGCAACCGCCCCGCCGAGGTGTTGCTGGCCCCGGAGCTCTACACCCACACCGCGTTTCGTGAGGAGTTCCAGCGCCGCTTCCCCCTGATGCTCTCCTCGGCGGGATTCGAGCCGGACGTGGCGCGTTCCGCTTTGGTACAGCAGTTTGGGGCCATCCCCCCTGGGCTTAACCACCTGGCCCTGGAGCGCGCGGCTGGGGCGGTGCTGGCCTATGCCCGCGCCACCCAGGATGGAGCCTTGCCCCAGGTGCGCTCGTTCGTGCGCTATGACCCCGGCAGCTATATGCAGCTCTCCGAGGCCACCTTGCGCACCCTCGAGGTCTATGATCCCAGCCCGGTCGGCTCGGCCGTGCCAGCCGAGGAGCGCACCCTGATGGGGGTGCTGGGCCTAACCCGTACCGCGCCGGGGCGCAGGCTTCTGCGGGCCTGGCTGCGCCAACCCCTCCTCGACGAAGGCCCCATCCAGGCCCGACTCGACGCGGTGGAGGCCCTGGTGCGCGACGGCGTGCTGCGCGAGGGGGTGCGGCGGCTGCTATACCGCATCCACGACCTCGAGCGCCTTGCGGCCAGGATGGCCGCAGGCCGCTCCAGCGCCCGCGATCTGGCCGCTCTGGCCCGTAGCCTGGGGCTTTTGCCCGAGCTAAAAAGCCAGCTGCTGGCCTCCGAGGCCCTGCGGGGGCTGGGAGAACGCCTGCCGCGGTTGGATGAGGTGGCGGAGCGCATCAGCACTGCCCTGGTCGAGGAGCCCCCGCTCAAGCTGACCGAGGGGGGGTTGATCAAGGACGGCTTCGATGCCACCCTGGATGCGCACCGGGAGCGGGCCGAGGCGGCTCGGGCTTGGATCGCCAGGCTCGAGGCTACCGAGCGTGAGCGCACTGGCATCCAAAGCCTCAAGGTGGGCTACAACCAGGTATTCGGCTACTACCTCGAGGTCACCCGCCCCTACTATGCTCAGGTGCCCCCGGATTGGCGCATCGTCGCCACCCTCAAGGACCGCCAGCGCTATACCCGGCCTGACCTGCGCGAAAAGGAGCGGGAGATCTTGCTGGCCGAGGAGGCCGCGCGCAAACGCGAATACGAGGTCTTCCAGGAACTTCGGCTGGAGGTGAGCCGTCAGGCGGAGGAGGTTCGCGAAGCCGCTTTGGTGTTGGCCGAACTGGATGTGTATGCGGCGCTGGCCGAGGTGGCGGCGTGCCGTGGCTATGTTCGGCCCCGCTTCCATCCCAACCGCCTTTCCATCCGCGCGGGGCGGCATCCGGTGGTGGAGCAGCAGTTGGAGGGGGGCTTTATCGCCAACGACCTTGAGATGGGTCCCGAGGCTCGGCTGCTGATCCTCACCGGCCCCAACATGAGCGGTAAGTCTACCTACCTGCGCCAGACCGCGCTCATTGCTCTCTTGGGCCAGATCGGCTCTTTTGTGCCGGCCGAGGAGGCCATCCTACCCCTATTCGACCGCATCTACACCCGCATCGGGGCTGCCGACGACATCGCCGGAGGACGCAGCACCTTCATGGTGGAGATGGAAGAGCTCGCCCAGATCCTCCAAGGGGCCACCGCCAGGAGCCTGGTGCTGCTCGATGAGATCGGGCGGGGCACCAGCACCTACGACGGGCTCAGCCTGGCCTGGGCGGCCAGCGAGTACCTGCACGACAACGTGAAGGCCCTGACCCTCTTCGCCACCCATTACTTTGAACTCACCGCCCTCCCCGATACCCTCCCCGCGGCCCGCAACTATCACGTGGCGGCGCGTGAGGAGGCCGGAGGGCTCACCTTCTACCACCAGGTGCTGCCGGGGGCGGCCTCCAAGAGCTATGGCCTCGAGGTGGCCCGCCTGGCCGGGTTGCCGGCCGAGGTTTTGAGGCGGGCTGGGCAACTCTTGGTGGGGCTCGAGGCCCGCCGCGACGACCTGGGCCAGGCCCTGGTCGAGGAATTGCTGGCCCTCGACCTCACCCGCCTCACCCCCCTGGAGGCTTTGCTCAAGCTCCAGCAACTGCGGGAGAGGCTGCGCCCGCTGGCGGTCTGGGAAGCCGCGGACTAAGGGCCACATGGACTGGGGGAGACTTCACGCAACTGAGCCCGAACGCCCGCCGATTCTGGCCCTGTGCTGCTGGGCCTTCTATGGGGCGTGCGTGCTCGCTCTGCCCTTGGTGTTTTGGCTCTCGCCCAAGGACTCGAAGCGGCCATGATTCGCAAGTTGCCCCCCGAACTCGTGCGCGAGATCGCCGCCGGTGAAGTGGTCACCGGGGTCGCCGACGTGGTACGGGAGCTGCTGGAGAACGCCTTGGACGCCGGGGCTACCCGGATCCAGGTCGAGCTCGAGGAGGGCGGCCTCTCCCGCATCGCCCTCCTTGACAACGGCGCGGGCATCCCCAAAGACGAGCTGTCCCTAGCCGTGGAAGCCCACGCCAGCAGCAAACTCTTCGACTTGGCCCGCATCGCCACCCTGGGTTTTCGTGGCGAGGGGCTGTATGCGATTCGCCAGGCCGGTCGGCTCAAGATTACCTCCAGACCCTCGGGTCAACTCGGTGGGGCGACCCTGGAGGCGTTTGGCGAGCAGCTTTCCCTTTGCGAACACCCCGCCCCGGCGGGAACGCGGGTGGAGGTGAGGGGCCTATTCGAACACCTTCCGGCGCGGCGGCAAAGCCTCGAGGCCCCTGCTCAGGAGGCCCGCAAGGTAACTCATCTTCTCTCCCGCTACCTGCTTCACCATCCCGGGCTTTGGCTCAAGCTCATCGTGGACGGAGAAGAGAGGCTTGCCTATGCGGGCGGGGGCTTTGCCGAGGCGGCCCGGCTGGTGTGGGGCAGCGTGACCGCCAACCGCTTGCTCCGCCTGGAGTTCACCCAGCCCCCCTACCAGCTCTCGGGGCTGCTCTCTCGCCCCGAGCTCTCGCGCCCCCGGCGGGACCGGCTCTTCCTGGCCATCAATGGACGGCCCGTAGAGTGGCCGGAGGCGCTTGCCAGAGCCCTTCTGGAGGCGTACCGCGAACTCCTTCCGGCGGGGCAGTACCCGGTGGGCGTCGTGAACCTGGAGCTTCCGCCCGAGGAGGTGCTGGTTAACACCGCCCCGGACAAGTCCCGCCCCCGGCTGTTGCGCCCGGAGCCGGTGCTCGAGGTTATGGCTCGAGCCGTACAGGGCTTGCTGGCGTCCCACCCGCTAGCCCGGGCCCTCCCCGAGCCCCGCCCCCTCCTGGGCCCGGCCCCGGCTTCGGGCGCTTTCCCGAAGCTTCGCTACCTAGGGGTCTTTCGCGAGCTGTATCTCTTGGCCGAGGCCGACGACCGGCTATATGTGGTGGACCAGCACGCCGCCCACGAGCGGGTGATCTACGAGGAGCTCTCGCAGCGCTACCGCGAGGAGGCCCCCGTCGAACTCGCCCACCCCGAGCTGCTCACCTTGAGCCCGGACGAGGAGGTGAGCTACCTCGAGCGCTCGAGCGAGCTCGAGCGGGCGGGACTGATCCTCGAGCCCTTCGGCCCTGGGCGTTATCGGGTGCGCGCCGTTCCGGCCTTTCTGGCGGGCTATCCCGGCCTGGTGGCTGAGGTGGTCAGAGGGGCTCTGGGGGGCGGCGGGTTCGGCGAAGCTTGGCGCGCTGTGCTGGCCCGGCTGGCCTGCTTGCCCGCGATCAAGGCCGGGCACTCCCTCTCCCAGGCCTCAGCCCAGGCCCTTCTGGACAGCCTGGCCGCTTGTGAGCTGCCTTGGGTCTGCCCTCATGGACGGCCTACCGCCCTGGTCCTGAGCGAGCTCGAGCTGGCCCGGCGCTTTGGGCGGCGGAGTGCTCGGGCGCTAGCCCGGCTAGGCGATCCCGCCCACAGGGGCGATTAGGGGGGCGCTTAAATGCTAGGCTTGGAGGAATGAGCTACGATACCCTAGCCCGACTCCTCATCACCTGCCCCGACCGCCCCGGCATTGTGGCGGCGGTGTCGGCCTTCCTCTTCAACCACGGGGCCAACATCACCGATCTGCAGCAGCACTCTACCGACCCCGAGGGAGGCACGTTCTTTATGCGCCTCGAATTCCAGACCCCCCACCTTGACGTCTCGCGCGGGGTGCTCGAGCGGGCTTTTGCCGAGACCGTGGCCGAGCGCTTTGCGATGGCGTGGCGATTCGCCTACGCCGCCGAGCGCAAGAAGATGGCCCTTTTGGTCTCCAAGTACGATCATGCCCTGCTGGAGGTGCTGTGGCGCTGGAGCCGGGGCGAGCTGCCCGCTGAGGTCAGCATGGTCATCTCCAACCATCCTGACCTCAGGCCGGCGGTGGAAGCCTTTGGCCTGCCCTACCATTACGTTCCCGTGAGCAAGGAGGACAAGGCGCAGGCGGAGGCGAGAATTCTGGACCTGCTCGAGGGCCAGGCCGATCTGATAGTGCTGGCCCGCTACATGCAGATCCTCTCTCCTGGCTTCGTCGCCCGCTACCCCAACCGGATCATCAACATCCACCACTCCTTTCTTCCGGCCTTCGTGGGGGCTTCTCCCTACCGTCAGGCCTACGAGCGGGGGGTCAAACTCATCGGGGCTACCGCCCACTACGTGACCGACGAACTGGATCAGGGGCCGATTATCGAACAGGATGTGGTGCGGGTTTCACACCGCCACTCGGTCGAGGATTTGGTGGCCTTAGGGAGGGACCTCGAGCGCCAGGTTCTGGCCCGCGCGGTGCGCTGGCACCTGGAAGAGCGCATCATCGTTCACGGGAACAAAACGGTGGTCTTCAGCTAAGGGCCTTCATGAGAACTCCACAGACCGGCCCTAAGCTTTTGTTAGCCCCTTCATGCGGGGTTAACTCCAAACTCTCAGACTGAAGGCTAGGAGGTTAGAGATGTCGCTAAAAGCATCCTCGGTAGCTGTGATCGCGGTAGCCGCCCTTTCGGGCGGGGTGCTGTGGTGGGGGATCAGCAGCAGCCAGACCGAGACCCCTCAGGTTCAGGCGCAGACCCAGACAGCCCAGGACCAACGCGCCCTGCTCGAGAACGAGCGCAACACCGTGGATTTGGTGCAGCGTTTTGGGGACGGGGTGGTGTATGTGGCGGTGCGCTCGGTTCCGCAGACCCAAGCGCAACGCTCTCCCTTTCCCGGCTTTGACTTTTTCTTCGGTCAGCCTCAACCGCGGGAGGGTCTGGGTTCGGGTTTCGTCATCGACAAGGAAGGGTATATCCTCACGAACTTCCATGTCGTTCAAGGCAGCAACACCCAGATCACGGTTCGCTTCCACAACGACCCCAAGCAGTACAAGGCCACCGTGGTCGGTACCGCTGAACCGCTGGATTTGGCCCTGATCCGGGTGCAGGGCGTGCCGCCGCAACGCCTGGTCCCGCTCGTCCTGGGCAACTCCGATCAGGTACGCGTAGGACAAAAGGCCATCGCCATGGGCAACCCTTTCGGCCTAGAGTTCACCGTGACCGAAGGGGTGGTATCGGCGGTACGGCAGAACCGCGGTGCGGTGGCCGGGGCGGTAGGCGACTCCTCGGGCTTGGTGCCCACCATCATCCAGACCGACGCCGCCATCAACCCTGGCAACTCAGGGGGGCCGCTGCTCAACTCGAGGGGTGAGGTCATCGGGATCAACACCGCCATCCTGAGCCCTTCCGGGGCGGTTACCGGCGAGGGGCAGTTCGCCGGGGTTGGTTTCGCTATCCCCATCAACTTGGCCAAGCAGTACCTCCCTGATCTGAAGGCGGGGAAAAAGCTTACCGCTGCCGAGATCTCCCGTCGCCAGCCGCGCCTGGGGGTCACGGTGGCCACGCTGAGCGACTACCCCGACAGCATCATCCAGCGTAACCGCCTGCCGGAGCAGGGCTTGATGGTCATGAGCGTAGAGCCGAACAGCCCAGCCGCCAAGGCCGGCCTGCGGGCGGCGACCCGCAGCGTCACCTTGCAGTTGCAAACCGGGGAGACCATAGACCTAGGCATCAACGGGGACGTGATCATCGAAGCTGACGGCCAGCCGATCCAGGACATCTTTGACCTGCGGGCGGTGCTCAACTCCAAGCTTGGTCAGCCGGTGACCCTGAAGCTCTGGCGGGAGGGCAAGGAGATCACCCTTCAAGTCACCCCTCAGGTCCAACAGCGTTGAGGCGGATGGTGGTCGAAGGGCAGCCCTTGGGCTGCCCTTCTCGCTTCTCTACCGGTAGGGGATGACCCACCGCGTTATGGGCTTAGATGTCCCAGTAATCGTCCGGGTAGGCTAGGCCGACAGCCTGCGCAAAGGCTTGCAGCCCCAGGCGGTCGGGGGCCTCGAGCTGGTAGCGGAAATTCCACAAATAGTGCTGCATCAAAGGCTGGGGAACGCCGAGCCGTCGGGCCTCGGCCTGCGAAACGGTCTCCAGATTACCCAGCCCCTTCTGCCGGGCGGCCCGCAGCTTGCGCACCACCGCCGGGGGCGGGGGTTCATCCTTGCGGGTGGCCCAGACGGCGAATACGAAGGGCAACCGGGTACGCTGGTACCACTTCATGGAAAGGTCCGTGACCTGCACCCCACCCACCTGCCAGGGAACTCGGTGTACTGACTCGGGCAGGGCAGGAAGTAGTCCGGCGTAAGTTTGAATCGCCCGGTCCCCGATCAGGAGCACCCCGTCGTAGTCGTCTAGAAGCTCGAGCCCCCCCGCTTGTGGGGTGTACTCGGGGCGTATTCCTTCTGCCTCGAGCAGCCATCGCAGCAGCTCCACCGAGGTCGCGCTCTCGGTGGTCAGCGCGATCCGCTTGAGCTGGCCCCAGGGAACCTTGTGGAACAGATTCACCGAGTACACCGGCCCCAGGTCGGCGATGGAGAAATCCGGCAAGGGTTTGAGCCGGTGGGCGTTGGCCAGATAGAAGTACGACGAGACCAAGGAGAGGTCAACGCTGCCCTCGAGCAGCCATTGGTTCAGCTCGGTGGGCACGCCGTAGCGAAACCGCAGCCCTTCCCCCTCCTGCAAGAAGTGGTACAGCGGGGCGGTGTTGGCGTAGCGGGGGACCCCCAGGACGTAATTCATCTTACACCCCCTTTTCTTTCCAGGGAGGACATTTAACCCCGGCTGGAGGGCCGCGAGAGCATCGCCCGTTGATGGGACATGAGCGGAGCGGGTGGGGCCCAGACCTTGACCACGTTGTAGACCGCGTCGCGCTCGATAGGGGTACGGCCCGCCGCCTGGATGAAAGCCGCTAGCGCCTCTTTGGTGAGGCCCTGCGGGGTCGGGCTTCCCGCCGCGTGGACGATGCGCTCTTCGATCAGGGTGCCGTCCACGTCGGTCACGCCCCAGTCTAGCGAGACTTGGCTCACCTCGGGGGTCAGGGTGGCCCAGTAGCCCTTGATGTGGGGGATGTTGTCGAGGTAGACGCGGGCCACGGCCAGGTTGCGCAGGTCGTCGAGGCCGGTGGTGAACTCGTGTTTGCCGAGCTGATCCGCGAGGCGGTTGCCGTCGGGCTGAAAAGCCAGCGGGATAAAGCTCATGAAGCCCTTAGCCCCTTTGGCCAGCGACTCATCCTGCAACTCGCGCAGGCGGGTCATGTGGTCGAGGCGCTCCTCCAGGGTCTCGATGTGCCCGTAGAGCATGGTGGCGTTGGTGGGGATACCCAGTTCGTGGGCGATGCGGTGTACCTCGAGCCAGCCTTCCGCCCTCACCTTGGCCCGGGCGATCTGCCGGCGTACCCGCTCGGCGAAGATCTCCGCCCCACCCCCCGGCATCGCATCCAGCCCCGCCTCTTTGAGCGCGGTGAGCACCTCCCGGTAACCCATCTTGGCGATTTTGCTGAAGTGGTGGATCTCCGCGGCGGTCCAGGCTTTGACCTGAACGCCGGGGAAGTTCTTCTTGAGCGCCGCGACCAGCTCCAGGTAATAGCTAAAGGGCTTCTTGGGGTGGTGGCCGGAGGAGATATGGATCTCGGTGAGGCCGGGCTGGTACTTGCTCCGCACCCACTCGATGGCCTCGTCCACCTCCCAGTCCCAGGCCCCTTCCTCACCGAAGCGGCGCTGGAAGGCGCAGAAGGTGCAGCCCACGTAACAGATGTTGGTCTGCGAAAAGCGCAAGGAGTGCACGAAGTAGGTGTCCTGGCCGTGTTTACGCTCGCGCACCAGGTTCGCCAGGCGCATCAGGCTAGGGATATCCGGGGTGCGGTAGAGCACCATGCCCTCGTCGAAGGAGAGCCGCTCTCCGGCCTCGACCTTTTCTACGATGGGCAGCAGGGCGGGATCGCGAACCCATTTCATCAGCCCAATCCTAACACCTGCCTCATGTGAGGCTTGGAACTTGGGTTACAGGAACAACCGCAGGGGATCCTAAAGCGCTTGGGTACCGGTGCACATGCAAAAACTAAACGAAGGATCATCCTCTCCTAGCGGACATCTAGAGCGCCAATGGTAGTTTTATGGAATATAGGCCGGGGTGGGAAGGCCGGTTGAGGCCCGCTCGAGCAGCGTTGGCTCGAAGCGGACGGCCCTGGGCGTACCCCGGTAGCCGTGGATGCGCTCCATCAGCATCCGGGCCGCCTGGGCGCCCATCGCTTCCACCGGCTGGGTGAGGCTCGAGAGCCCCCGGGTGGCGGTCCAGGGCTGCCCGTCGAAGCCCAGCACCCGCACCTCCTGGCCGATGCGCAGGCTGTGGGCTTCGGCCTCCTCGAGCACCCCCAACGCGATCAGGTCCGCCCCGGCGAAGATGTTGTAAGGTGGCTCGGCCTGGGCCATGAAGTGCTGCAAGGCCAACCGGCCTCCCTCGGCGGAAAAGCGCGTCTTGAACACCTGCTCACGCCTCAAGGGCCGCCCGGCCTCGGCGGCGGCGGCGCAAAACCCCTCGAGCCGCTCGGCGAATACCGTCTGGGAGAGGGCCAGGTCGATCTCCTCCTCGACCTTGATGGCGTAAAGCCCTCCGGGGAAGCGCGCCAGGTACTCCGCTGCCAGGCGACCCCCCAGCCGGTTGTCCATATACACCGAGTCATAGCGAGGGCTTTTGGCGTCCACCAGCACCACCGGACGGTCGGTGGGGAGCTGGCCGCCCGGATACAACTCCGAGAGGTCGAACGAGGCCATGATCAGCCCGTCGGTCTGATAGGCCAGGGTGTGGCTTTTGAGGTAGCGCTCGAGCCGGCTTTGCGAGAGCAGCGGGAAAACCGCCACGTCGTAGCGCTCCTCCAAAAGCACCCCCTCGATGCCTTCCAAAAGCCGGGTGTAGAACTCGGTGGCCACGAAGGGCAGCATGATCGAGACCGTATAGCTCTTGCCCCCCGCTACCCGCCGGGCGTGGGGGTTGGGGCTATAGCCCAGGTTTTCCATCGCCGCCAGCACCCTCGAGCGGGTCTCTTCCCGCACCGAGGGATGGTTGTTAAGCACCCGGCTCACCGTGCCGATGCCCACTTCGGCCATACGGGCCACCTCGTGAATGGTGGGCTTGCGTTTACGTACCACCTTGACCTCCGCCCTCTCACAGGGATATACGCTCAGCAGGACCCTCGGGTTGCACAACGCCTTGGACCTTCCAACGATTTTACCCTAGGCCGCAGCCTATTGGGGGCATGGTTTTTTGAGGCTAAAATCTTTATAGGGAGAAAGGCCTTGGACTGCTTGCTGGTGCTAGGGGCGTATCTAATTGGCTCGCTGGTGTTTGGAATCATCGCGGGGAGATTGCGCGGCATCGACCTGGCCGAGCGCGACACACCCGGGGCTTCAGGGACATTCCGCCAGTTGGGGCCTATCTGGGGATTTTCTGTTGCCCTGGCCGACATCGCCAAGGGGGTCGGGGCCGGCTACCTAACCCATTTCGCCTCCAGTCCCTGGACCCCAGGGCTGATGGGAGCAGCGCTAGTGGCAGGGCACCTCTGGCCGCTTTACTTTCGTTTTCGCGGCGGCGGCGGGATCGCCCCCACCGTGGGGTTTTTCCTGTGGCTTCACCCTGGCTTGACCGCGCTGGCCATCACCCTCGGGTTGGCGGTGGCGGGGATCTACTGGCGGCTTTACTGGCGCAAGCACCGCGGTAGCTGGTACCCGATTCCGGTAGGGGCAGGGGTGGGCTATGTCTTTGGTTTATTCGCCTTGTGGCCTCAGCCCAGCTTTTGGACCCTCTTGGCCATTAGCGTGTTGGTGGGGGTGCGGGGATTGCGCATGGCGCGCTCCGGATAGCGGGTACACTACTGTTTGTGCGGGTACTCTACGCGGAAAACCTCGAATACCACCTGGGTGGGCGTGACCTGCTAGATAAAGCCTCGCTCGAGCTTCGCCTGGGCGAACGGGTGGCTTTGGTGGGGGCCAACGGGGCAGGGAAGACCACCTTGCTCCGGCTCTTTGCGGGGGAACTCGAGCCCAGCGCGGGCCGTATTCACCGTGTTCAGGACGCCTATCTGGCGCTGCTTCCGCAAGACCCTCAGTATGGACCAGGGGTGACCATCGCCGCCGTGCTCAAATCTGGCTTCGCGCGGCTAGAGTGGCTCGAGAGAGAACTGGCCGCGCTCGAGCAGGGTTTGGCCGATCCGGAAACCTACCACCGCTGGGAGGAACTCCACGCCCGCTTCGAGGCCTTGGGAGGGTATACCCGCCGCTCGCGCTACGAAGCCGTGCTGAAGGGGTTGAACTTCGCCGGGCGAGAGAAAGAGGAGGCCAGGGTGTTGTCGGGCGGGGAAGCCCGCCGCCTGGCGTTGGGGGCGGTTTTGCTCTCTGGGGCCGATGCCCTGCTTTTGGACGAACCCACCAACCACCTTGACCTGGAGATGCGCGCGTGGCTGGCCGAGTACCTACGCGGCTACGGCGGGGCCTTGGTGCTGGTCTCCCACGATCGGCACTTCCTCGACAAGCTGGCCCAAAAAGTAGCGTTCCTCAAGGATGGCAAGCTGCGGCTTTACGAGGGCAACTACTCGGCCTTCCGGCAAAAGCGCCAGCTCGAGCGCGAGGAGGAGCAGCGCCGCTACCAAGCCTGGCTGGACGAGGAGAAAAGGCTCAAGGCCATCCTCGAGCAGGCCAAAGCCTGGGCGCACTCCTCCGAGAAGCACGCCGTGCGCAAGCTCGCGGTGGAGAAGCGCTACGAGAAGTTCCTCGAGACCCGGGCCGCGCCCCCCGAGCGCGACACCAAGGCCTTGGGGATGCGCTTTACTTCCCTGCCGAGCCCGGAGCGGGTGCTCGAGGCGCTCTGTCTGGAGAAAAGCCTCGCCGGGCGGAGGCTCTTCCGCCTGGAGAGCCTGGTGGTCCGCCGCCGCGAGCGCATCGCCTTGATCGGCCCTAACGGGGCGGGCAAGACCACCCTGCTCAAGGTGCTGCTGGGCCTACTCCCCTCGGATGACCCGGCGGGGCGGGTGCGTACCGGGGTGGGGGTCAAGGTCGGCTACTACGACCAGCAACTCTCCGGTTTCGACCCCAACCTCACCCTCTACGAAACCCTCTACCGGATGTTGGGGGAAGAGGCCCACGCTGCGCTGGGGGCCTGGCGCTTTCCCTTTGAAGCCCAGTACAAGAAAATCGCCCACCTCTCCGGCGGGGAGCGAGCCCGGCTGGCCTTGCTTTCACTCTCCTTGCAGGAGGCCAACCTGCTGGTGCTGGACGAGCCCACCAACCACCTCGACCTCGAGACCGTGGAAGCTTTGGAAGAAGCCCTGGGGCGTTACGAGGGAACCTTGATCCTGGTCTCGCACGATCTGTTTTTCCTCGACCGGCTGGTGGGCCGCACTTGGCATCTGCGGGAGGGGGTTTTCACCGACTACCCCGACACGCCCAGCGCTTTGCTGGCCCGCCTGGAGCGACCGGCGACCGAGCCCGCAAAGCCCAAGCCCCCTGAACCGGGCCGGGATAGTTCCAGAAAGGTCAAAGGGCGTTGGCACAAGGAGCGTGAACGCGAGGGGTTAGAGGCCGTGATCGCCGAACTCGAGGCCAGCCTCCAGGCCCTCCACCTGCGGGCCAACACGCCGGGGCTGGGGCATCGGGAGTACGCCGAGATCGCCCAAGAGCAAACCCGGCTCGAGTCCGAACTCGAGGCCCGATACGCCCGTTGGGAGGCGCTGAGCCTCGAGCTGGAAGAGGGCTAGCCGCCTTCGGTATACTCGGGCCATGCGGATCGTGCGCTTTGACCAGGGAAATTGGGGGGTGCTCGAGGGTGAGCACGTAATCGAGACCGATGGGCCCGGGGGCAACCCCACCGGGCGGCAATTCGAACTGCAAAGCGTCCGCCTGCGGGCCCCTGCCACCCCCAGCAAGATCGTCTGTGTAGGGCGGAACTACCTCGACCACATCCGGGAGATGGGAAACGACTTTGGGGATCTGCCCAAGGAGCCGGGCATCTTTCTCAAAGGGCCCAATACCCTGGCTGACCCCGACGAGGCGGTGCCCTACCCCCACTTCACCGAAAACCTGCACTATGAGGGCGAGCTAGCGGCGATCATCGGGCGGCGGATGAAAAACGTTTCCGAGGCCGAGGCCCTGGAGGGTGTGCTGGGCTATACCTGCGCCCTCGATCTCACCGCCCGGGACCGTCAAAAGACCGACTTGCAATGGGTGCGGGCCAAGGCTGCCGACAAGTTTCTGCCCCTGGGACCTTGGATCGAGACCCACCTGGATCCCCAAAATACCGTGTTGCGCACCTACGTCAACGGGGAGCTGCGCCAGGAGGCCCACACCAGCCTGATGATCTTCCCGGTGGCGAAGGTGCTGGCCTATGTCTCGGAGTTCATGACGCTGGAACCCGGGGACGTGCTCATCACCGGAACCCCCGAAGGGGTGGGACCCCTGCAGCGGGGGGACCGGGTAGAGGTGGCGATCGAGGGGGTGGGAACCCTACACACCCGCATCGTGTGATGCTTACGGGTAGAATCCGGTCATGGTTCAGCTCATCGATCTGCGCTACGGCAGGCCGCGCACCATCGCTTCGTACGTGCTCGAGGGCTCCGACGGCCCGGTGATCATAGAGACCGGCCCGGATTCCTGCTACCCCCGCCTGGTAGAAGGCTTAGCCCGCCTCGGTTATGAGCCCGCCGAGGTGCGGCGGGTCTTCGTGACCCACATTCACCTCGATCACGCCGGGGCGGCATGGCACTTCGCCCGGCACGGGGCCAAGATCTACGTGCACCCCCTAGGAGCCCCCCACCTCATCGATCCCAGCAAGCTTTGGGCCAGCGCCACCCGCATCTACGGGGATCAGACCGAGCCTTTGTGGGGCCGGGCCGAACCGATCGCGCCCGAGCAGGTGGTAGTGCTCGAGGATGGCCAGACGGTAAAGTTCGGCCCGCTCGAGATCCAAGCCCTCGAGACCCCCGGCCATGCCCCTCACCACTTCGCCTACCGGGTGGGGGATGCGGTGTTCACCGGGGACGTGGGGGGTGTGCGGATCGGGCAGGGACCGGTGCTGCCGCCCTGCCCACCGCCGGATATCCACGTCGAGCGGTGGCGGCAGTCCATCGCCCGCCTCCGCGGCCTGAACCCCGCTCGGCTCTACCTCACCCACTTCGGCGAGTACACCGACGCGTGGGAGCACCTCGACCGGCTCGAGGCCAAGCTGCTCGAGTACGCCGAGTGGATCAAAGACAAGCTGCGGCAGGGACTTAGTCAGGAGCAGATAGTTCCCCTTTTCGAGCGGATGCTGGGGGGCGACCTCGAGCGCTACGGGCTCGACGAGGAGGGCCTGGCCGATTACGAGAAGGCCGACCCGGCTTGGATGAGCGTGGCGGGCCTTTCGCGCTACTGGCAGAAGCATCACCCCGAAGCGCTGCGATGAGCGGCTTTCCCTTAGGTCGCCCAGCCCGGATCGCGGTCTTCGCCTCGGGGCGGGGGTCTAACCTGGAGGCCTTGCTCGAGGCTTTCCCCCCCGAGAACCCCTTGGGGCATATCGTGCTGGTGGTCTCCGACAAGGCCGAGGCGAAGGCGCTGGAAAAGGCGGTGCGGGCCGGGGTCGAAGCCGTGCACATCCCCTGGCCCAAAGGTGGGCGGGAGCAGTTCGAGCGGGCGGCCTTGCACCTCCTGGCTGAAAGGCGCGTGGATCTGGTGTTGTTGGCGGGCTTCATGCGGTTGTTGTCTCCAGCGTTCGTGGAACCCTGGATGGGCCGGATCCTCAACATCCACCCCTCGCTCTTGCCGAATTTTCCTGGCCTACGTGCGCAAAAACAGGCCCTCGAGGCCGGCGTCCAGGAGTCAGGCTGTACAGTGCACTTCGTGGACACCGGGATGGACACCGGCCCGATCGTCCTCCAGCGCCGGGTTCCGGTGTTCCCTGACGATACCGAGGAAACCCTCTCCGCCCGCATCCTAGCCGAGGAGCACCGGGCCTACCCGGAGGCCGTGTGGCGGGTGCTGATGGGGCAGGCGTAAGGTCCTACGTCGTACGTCAAACGTCAAACGTCATACGTCATACGTCATACGTCATACGAAGGGGTCGTCCCCCAGGTGCACGGAGCTTGCTCCGTCCCGATAGGGGATCGTCCCCTAGGTGTACGGAAAAAACCCCCGCGTTTAGCGTCTGGCGTTTTGCGTATTGCGTACGACGTAAGTCGTCTTTTTCGTACACCCTGAGGCTCCGAAACTCCCCCGTGCACTAGCCCTTGGGCGGCGCCGCATAGCGCAGCGCCCAGAGACCACCCAACACCAAGATGGCCAGAGTCACGCCCAAAAAGAGCTCTTGCGGCAGGTGTAGCGCCAGCTCAGGGCGCTGCAGCCAGGCTTCGCTGCCGTGATCCCAACCCTCTAGGCTCAGCTTAAGCCCAGCCCAACCTACCACCGCATAGGCCACCTGTTCGAGCCTGGGGTAGCGCTCCATCACCTGCACCATCCACCCGGCGGCCAGACGGATGAGCAAGATGCCCACCGCTACTCCGGTGAAGATCACCCAGAAGTTTTCGCTGAAAGCGATCACTACCAGCACCGAGTCCACCGCGAAGGCCAGGTCTATCACGTTGATCATCACCACAATGCGCCAAAACGACGTTGCTGCGGCCTGGACTGCTGCAGGGGTATCGGGCGGCGCTTGGGGGTTTGGGAGCTTGCGGAAGTGGTTGAACGCCAGGTAGATCAGGTAAAGCCCACCCAAGAGCTGGATCCACCAGATCTGGATAATTACCGTGGCGAACAACAGCGCTAGCCCCCGCAGCCCATAGGCTCCGATCAGCCCATACAGCAAAGCCCGCTGCCGCAGCTGCTCGGGCAGGGGCCGCACCATCACCGCCAGCACCATAGCGTTATCTACGGAGAGGATGGCCTCGAGCGCCACGATGACCAAGATGGCTAAGATCGCTTCGGTGAGTTCCACAGGTAAGGCTCTCCTTGAGGTGACAAAAGACAGGCTTGGCGCCGTGTTGGTCCTTTCCTATTTTGAAGGCTTCTCGGGGTCGGAGGCACCCTTGCCGATAGCATAAAAGCTCCCTAGGAGAAAGAGGATCCCGGTGACCCCTAGGAAAAAAGCTTGACTGAGGTGAATCCCCCACTCTCCGTGGTGGGCAATCTGCTCAACAAAGCCGTCCCAGCCCTCCAGGGCCAGTTTGAGCCCAGCCCAGCCCACCAGCAAAAAGGCCACCGACTCCATCGCCGGGTAGCGGTCCAAAAGCCGCACCAGCCAGCTTGCGGCCAACCAGATCAGGGCCATTCCGATGAAAGCCCCCCCTACCACCAACAGGTACTCTCGGGTCACCGCCACCACTACCAAGATCGAGTCAATGGAAAAAGCCAGGTTGACCAGGTTGAGTTGCAGCACCACCGGCCAAAACCCTGCCGCTAGGGGTGCCGAAGTTGGCCCGGCCTCCTCCGCCTTTGGCCTGAGTCGGAGGAAATGGTTGAGGGTCAGGTACATCAGGTACAGCCCTCCCAGCACCTCCACCCACCACAGCCGGATCAGGTACACCGCCAATGCGATGGCCACCGCCCGCAGGAAAAGCGCTCCGATCAAACCCCAGAACATCGCCCGAGGCCGCTGCTGCACGGGGAGAGGTCGCACGATCACCGCCAGCACCATGGCGTTGTCGGCAGACAGCAAGGCCTCGAGCGCAACGATGGTGAGGAGGATAGGGATGGCCACCGCCAAGTCCATAGCGCCTCACTATACGAGAAAAAAGCGACCTCGTCGCCTAATATCCGAACAAGAAGCGCAGCCCCGGAGCCAGCCCCTGCCGCCAGGTCATCCAGTTGTGTCCGCTCTTGCGCTCGTGGTAGGCGTGGGGGTACCCCTTGTCGGCCAGCATAGCCGCGAAGCGCCGGTTTGGGGCCAACAGCCACTCGATCTGCCCGGTTTCGCAATAAAAGCGTAGCGGCAAGCGCTCGGATTGGGCGTACCGCCCAGTAAGCCATTCGGGGGCGGTGTAGCGGTTCTCACTTCCCGGCTCGGCGGTAAGGCAGGCCGACTGGGTACCGACTTTTTGGAACTTGTCGGGGTTGCGCCAAGCGATCCAGGCCGAGACCAGCCCCCCCAGCGAGGCGCCCCACAGGGCTCGCTCGGGGGTTGGGCCGTACTGGGCTTCCACCGCAGGGAGTATCTCCTCGAGCAAAAACCTCTCGTAGCGTTCGTCAAAGGTGTACTCGCGGGCGCGGTCTTCCGGCTCGACAAATACCATCCGCACCGGCTGGATCTCGCCCCGCTGGCATAGAGCCTCGGCCACATCGGCAAACTGGGCCGTGCGGTAGTAGGCTACCCCGTCCTGCACATATAGGGTGGCCGATGGTGCGCGGGAGGGTTCGTAGACGTAGTAACGCCTGGGGCTTTGGTACACCTTGGACTCGAGCCGGTGGCGGTGTACCCCCTTGCCCTCGCCGTGCGGTAGGGGAGGGGCTTCGAATTGGAAACCCGGTAGCTCTATGGCTCGGGGGTACGTCCACCAAGGGTTCTGCGCCTTATGGGCATTGTCCGGGTCGGGGAAGGGCTGCCCCGATGCATCCATGAAGGCGTACTCGAGGTAGGCCCCAGCGGGGAACTCGAGCGTGATCGGCTTCGAGATCGGTATGGGTTTTTTGTCCCAGTCGGTAAAGTCGCCGATGAGAAAACGGGCCTGGGCGGGGGGAATGAAGGTCACGTAGCGGCCTTGAACCTCGACCATAGCCATCCTATGCTACCGGCCCAGCTTTTTCGCCACCAACTCCTGCACGAGCTGCGGGTTGGCCCGCCCCTGGGTTGCGCGCATCACCTGGCCTACGAAGAAGCCCATCAGCCCGGTTTTTCCGCTTCGATACGCCGCCACCTTGTCGGGGTACTCAGCCATCAGGCGCTCCAGGATCGGCTCGAGCGCCCCTGCCTCAGAAACCTGGCGTAGGCCTTTGGCTTCGACGATCTCTACCGGGTCGGCCCCGCTCTGCTGGGCCTCGGCCAGCACATCCTTGGCGATGCGGGTGTTGATGGTGCCGTCCTCGAGCAAGCGCACCAACCTCGCTAGGGCAGCCGGGGCAATCCGGATCCGCTCCTCGCGGATGGGCGCGCCCAGGTCGTTGACTACCCAACTGGCCAGCGCCGAAACCTCGCCATGCCGGGCGGCTTCGGACAGGTAAGCCGCGAGCTTTTCGTCGCGGGCCAGCACCAGGGCTTCGGCCTCCCCCACGCCCTGGGATTTGAGGCGCTCGAGCCTGTCCTGCTGCTCGGCGGTGAGGTCCGGCAGCTCTTTCTGGCCTTCGGCGCTTGGCGCTTGGCGCCGGGCGTCTGGCGTCTTGCGTTTTGCGTCTGGCGTCTTGCGTTCAGCCTCTTTGCCCCAGGTGTCCTTCAGGGTCACGATGCGGTTGAACACCAGCGCCTCGGGCCTCGAGTCCACCGGGTCGCGCCAGAAATAGCCGCTGCGCTCGAACTGGTAGCGGGTGTCGGCGGGGTCGCCCGCTATGCTGGGCTCGACGTAGCCGTGGGTGACCTCGAGGCTACGCGGGTTGACAAAGCGGAGGAAATCCCGGTCTTCGTGGGTTTCCTCTTCCTCCTCCTGCTCCTTGGCCTCGGCTTCGGGGTGGGGCACGCTGAAGAGCCGGTCGTAGAGCCGGAACTCTGCCGGCAGGGCGCGTGAGGCGCTGACCCAGTGGATCACCCCCTTGGCGCTGGCGCCCTCGTCCAGCAGTGTGCAGCGCAGTTCGACGACCTCTCCGGTTTCGCTGGTGATGAAACGCTCGCAGCGGATGACCCCCGCGCCGCGCAGCCGCACCGTCCCGCCGTGGGTAAGCCGCTTGAAGCCAGGGGGCGGATCCACGGCGAAATCATCTTGCTCGATGTAGAGCTCGCGGGTAAAAGGTACGGGCCGGGTGGCCTCCTCGGGCCTGACCCGCCGCCCGCCGGGCAGGGCCACCAGGCCGTCGGGCGACTCCTGCACTACGTCGTGAGGCCAGTAGGCCAGGTGCAGGGTCTGCTCGTAACCCTCGGGCAGGTTCTCCAGCACCACCTTCAGGGGGCGAGCCACGGCCATCACCCGCGGGGCACGGTGGTTGAGGTCGTCACGGATAGCGTGCTCGAGCAGACCGATGTCCACGGTGCGGTTGGTACGCGAGATGCCCACCTGCGAGGCAAAGCTGCGGATGGCCTCGGGGGTCACGCCCCGGCGGCGCTGCCCGGCCAGGGTGGGCATGCGCGGGTCGTCCCAGCCGCGCACGTAGCCACCTGCGACGAGCTTCTTCAGCTTGCGCTTGGAGACCACGGTGTACTCGAGGCTGCGCCGCCCGAACTCGTACTGGTGAGGGCGTGGAGTCTTGTCCAGAGGGGGGTGACCCCAGAGGTGGTCCATCAGCCAGTCGTAGATGGCCCGGTTGTCCACGAACTCTAAAGAGCACAGGCTGTGGGTCACGCCGTCGAGGGCGTCGGAGGTGGCTTGGGCAAAATCGTAGGAGGGGTAGATGCACCACTTCCTGCCGGTGCGGTAATGCTCGGCGTGGACGATGCGGTAAAGCACCGGGTCGCGCAGCTTCATGTTGGGGCTCGAAAGGTCGATCTTGGCCCTGAGCACGTGGGCCCCATTGGGGAACTCCCCCGCGCGCATGCGCTCGAAGAGCTCGAGGTTCTCCTCCACGCTGCGCTCGCGGTAGGGGCTGGGCGTGCCGGGCTTGTCCACACTGCCGCGCAGCCGGGCCATCTCCTCGGGGGAAACGCTGTCTACGTAGGCCTTGCCCATCTTGATGAGGCGAACGGCCATCTCGTAGAGCTGTTCGAAGTAGTCCGAGGCGAAGCTGATCCGGTCCCACTCCCAGCCCAGCCAGCGCATATCCTCTACGATCGAGTCCACGTACTCCTGGCTTTCGGTCTCGGGATTGGTATCGTCGAAGCGCAGCCGGCACACCCCGCCGTAGTCGTGGGCGAGGCCGAAGTCGATGTAGCTAGCGATGGCGTGGCCCAGGTGGGCGAACCCATTGGGCTCGGGGGGAAAGCGGGTTACGATCTGGCTATAGCGCCCGGTTTTGAGGTCATTCTCGATGATCTCGCTGATGAAATTGGGGTTGACCATGCGTTTTGCGGCTACGGAGGTGCCCATACGTATATGCGCAGCATACACCCCGGGCTTTTAAACGAAAGCGAGGCCGCTTGCTGGGCGGGGCTTGGACCCCCCAGTGTGCGGATCTCCTGGGCGCTGCGCTTGCGATGTGCGCTCCAAAAAGCCTAGACGTTGGGGTGGGCGATCCTAAACCTGGCGGCGACCGGTAAATAGCCCGACGATAAAGAGTACCACCCCGGCGATAAGCGCCCAGTAGATCAGAGTTCCGCCGATTTTGAGGATCAGCCCCAGCAGCCATATGAAGACCAAAATGCCAGCGATGTAGTACAACACGGACATCCAACACCTCATTTCCGGTACCGACCCGGTCCATCTGCCAGGGTAGGGGGTTGGCCGCTCTGGGGTGTGGGCGACCCCACATCCCGAAGGTAGGGCTGTGACGTCGTAGCCCCTAAGGGTAGCTCAGCTTGGGCTCAGCTATGGCTCAGGGCTTTGTCAGCCGAGGTGGTCAGCCTTAGTACGGGTACGTTGGTCGCGCTGACCTTACAGGGTTATTCCAAAGGGCACGCATACGGCCCGAAATGCCGTGAAAAGGAAGCGTATGATCGGGAGGAATTCGAACAAAGCCAAGGGGGTGCCCTCTTGGATTGGCTTCGGGCGCTTCGGCACTGGCCCAGCAGAACCCGATCTGCCCCAAGCTCCATGGGCGGGGCAGGGCTGATGGCAGACCGGGGGGACCGATCGTTACGATCAAGGGGTACGTTCCACATCGCCGATTTCCCAGGAGGCCGTAGATGCCCAGGGAACCCTCACAGCCTGAGGCCAAAGTTCCAATCGAGCTCGATGCCCGCTCGCTGCAACGGGTGCTTTTCAACGTAGTCTTTCTGGTCTTTTTCCTGATTTTCCTCAGCCGGGTGGCCGGTGAGGTCGCTGGCCCCCTCATCTTTATCCTGCTGGCGTCGGTACTGGCCATGGGCTTGAATCCCATCGTGGTAGCCCTGGAAAGCCGCTGGCGCATCCCACGCAAATGGGGGGCTTTGCTCGTAGTAGCGGGCATACTGCTGATTGTGATGGGATTTCTAGCGATTATACTGCCGCTATTTATCGCCCAGGGTGCCCATTTCTCCGAGACCCTGCCCAAGCTTCTCAGCACCCTGCAACACAACTTCCGCTCGCTGGCTGAGGAACACCCGCTCTTGGCCCCGCTCAGCCATAACCTACCTAAGCCGGATCTTGGCAAGTTCGTTGGGAATGAGGGCCTCTTGGGAGGGGTGCTCACCTTTGCCTCTTCCCTGGTTGGCCTAATCGCCTCCGCTGCGGCCCTACTGATCGTGGTGCTGTTCTTGCTGATGAGCCCCGAGCCTATTGTTAAAGGGCTCTTGAGCGGCATCCCCCCGCGTAACCGTCCACTCCTGGAAAAAACCCTGATTCGTATCGGATCCCAACTCGGCAAGTGGCTCTTTGCCATCCTGATCACCTCGGCCATCAAGGGGGCGTTGGTAGGGATCGGACTCAAACTGGTCGGCTTTGAAAACGCCCTGCTGTTTGGATTGGTAGCGGGATTTACCAACCCCATTCCCTTCCTAGGGCCCTGGATTGGGATTAGCCTTCCGGTATTGACCGCCGTTGCCGATGGCCACTGGGGGATGGCGGCGCTAGCTATTGTAGTGCTGCTGATCTCCGAACAGCTCGATAACAGCGTGCTCTCCCCGATGATCCTGGGGCGCACCATAGAGCTGCATCCGGCCTCTATGCTGCTGGGGGTACTGGTCTTCGGCACCTTTTTGGGTTTTGCCGGGATTTTCCTCACCGTGCCCATTGCAATTATCCTCAAGGCGCTTTACGAAGAGGTGTATCTAACCTCGCTCAACCGCCCCGAAGTGTCAGATGAGCAGGTTGCTCAGGTGGTGGCCGCCGGACAGGGCCAAAAAGAAGAAAAGCCTAAGCTCGAGGCTTAGGATACCCTGCAAGCTCCAAGCCGACAAAATCCAAGCGCGGCTAGCGCCAAAACCCAGCCGGCAAAGACCCACTGGCTTAGCCGGCGTGCCTGAAAAACCGCCGCGCAGAACTACGATCTGGCGGTTGGAAGAAATAAGCCCACTCGAGCGATCTAGGCTAGGGAATCGGCGGGGTAAGCTATCTTCCCCGGGCAACGGCCCAGAAGACATCCGGCAAGCCCCGCGGGCATAAACAACCGAAGCTGTCAGCGCCCGGCGAGGGGCCGAGGGTTGGCAAATAGTTGACCGCCAAGGTCACAGCGAGCGCTATGACGGCCAAAATCTGCACCCTCATGGCTTGCGCCGGGAGAGCAATTCATTCATCCAGTGGCGAAGGTTTTCCGGGGTCAGATATTCTTCCCGGATGATATCCATCGCCGCCTTGCCCAAAGCGCCCAGCCCTAAAGCCTCGATCCATCTACCGAGGCTGCTCGAGGGCTTCTTCAAGTGCGGCGCGGTGGGGGTGGGAATATACCCTGTAGCTTCCCCGTACGCCTCTGTGTCCTCGTTGGCGGGGGTGGGCTTGGCTCCTCCGCTTCCCAGCCGCCCCACGATAAAGCCTGCTAAAAGGGCCACCCCGAGCGCCTCGAGCGGCCGCTCGCGCACCGCTTGGATGGGCTTGTGTACGACCTCACCAAGTTGGGCCCCCACCTCTCGCGGAAGGCTGGTCACTTGGGCTTGCAGCTGGTGCACCGTATCCTGTACCCGCTCTTTGAGCCCGTCGGCGGTCTGGAGAAGCTTACCTTGTAGCTGGTCAGCGGTTTGGCCCAGCTCCTCCCCCGCCCGCTGGAAAGCCAACCTCAACCGCTCTTTGGCGGCTTCAACCTCCTGATCAGCGCTCGGGCGGGGTTTGGCCCTCATCTGAGACGCATCGCGTACCACAGGATCCCTCCCGCTATAAGCAGGGTCACCACCCCGATCAGCGCAGCAGCCCCGGCAGGGGGCAACCAGGTCAGAAGCTGAAGGTAGGCGGCCGCTACCAACCAGCCCACTGCCCCCAACATCAAAAGGCCCGCTGCCAGGACCAGAAAGACCGCTAGCAACAGGCCCTTGACGCTGGTACGAAGCCTATGGGCCTCGGCTTCGAGCAACTCGACGACCCCGATGACGACATCGGCCAGCGCGGACATGGTCTACCGACGGTCGAGGATCCGCGACAACACCAGCCCCAACCCAAAAGCCACCAGCAGACTCAGCAGGGGGCGTTCTTGAACCCGGGACTCGAGATCCGAAGCCGCCCGCTCCCCCTTCTCGCGCGCCGCATCCAGTGCGTCTTTGACCTGGCTGCCAAGCTGATCCCCGGTCTCCTTGAGGGCATGACCGAGCTCTTTGGCTTTGGAAGAGGCCGCCCCCTTGAGGCTTTCCATCAGGCTACGCACGTCCTCGCGCAGCGAGCGCAGATCGTCTTTCAAGGCCTGGAGATCGTCAGCAGCCCCGGAGTCATCCAGCGCCCGCTTTGCTTCATGCTTTACCCGGTCCACCGCTCCCTCGGCGGCCTCTTTCGCCTCGGCAAGTTTGTCCTCTATACGGTTGGCCATCGTTTACCTCCTGTTCAAGAGGCTAAGCAGCCACCCTGATGGTGGGCTGAGTCTGGGCTGGGATTGGCATGAGTGGACCCCGGCAAGGCAGAAAGTAAAGCGAGTCATTATGTTTTCATCATAATTTGGCACAATGATTTTGTGAAAAACGCGCTTGTCGAAAACCCCAAAAGCGCCATCCGGTTAGGCCCGGCCAGCATCCGCACCAGCCCAGACGGTCGCCTGAGCGCCCTCGATAGCCTGGCCGCGCTGGGGCTAAAGCCCGATCTCAAACAGCTTGACCTGCTGGTGCGCGAACATAGCTTGCCGATGGGCCAACATGACTTTGGCCACGGGCGCGAGCCAGCCTTCTCCTACGCCGAGTTTGTCCAGCTAGTTTTCGCCTTAGAGACTCCACAGGCGCAGCGTTTGCGGAGCAAAGCCCGCGACCTCTTCCGCCGCTATCTGGAGGGCGATGTCGGACTTGCCGCCGAGATTGCCGAACGTAGCCCATCAGCCGAGCACCGCCGCTGGCTCTCGGCGCGGCTGGAGAGCATCGAGTCGCGGAAACGCTTCATGGCTACTATAGCCAAGCATGGCGGACAGGGAGATATTTTCCGGCAGGTAAGCTCGCTCTCTAACCGCAGCGTGCTCAAGATGAGCGCTGCCGATTTCCGCAGAAAGCGCCGGGTCAAAAACACCCGTGACGGCATGAGCGCCGCTGAACTGCTCCGGCTCAGCTACCTCGAGAGCGCCACCGCCCGGCTCATCGAGAAGAGAAAAGTGCAAGGCAACGAGCAAATCCTCAAGCTGCACCGAGAGAACAGCGAGATCGAGCGCAAGCTGTGGGAGGAGTAGGCAGTTTGGCTCAGCTAGGGGTCAGGACCTCCTCAGAATGGGGTGGTTGTGTGGGTAGCGCATGTGGAGCTTGCTCCGGCAAACCCTGCAAGACTGGCGCAGCGACAATATTCCCTCCCAGGCCGCGGCACTGGCCTACTTTGCGGTGTTCTCGCTGGCGCCGCTTTTGGTCATCGTGCTCGCCGTGCTAGGTCTCGTCTACGATCAGGGCGAGGCCCGGCGCTACCTCCTCGAGGAACTGCGCAAGCTGTTGGGGGCAGAGGGGGCCGACCTCATCAGCAATATGCTCGAGGCCGCCAACAAGCGGGGCACCGGGGTGGTGGCCACGGCGGTGGGCCTGATGACCTTGTTTGTGGGAGCTACCGGGGTATTCCTCCATCTGCAACAGGCCCTGAACCTGATCTGGAAGGTGAAACCCAAGCCGCTGAGCTTCTGGCAGCAAATCCGGCTGCGCCTGATCTCCTTTGGCATGATCCTGGCGGTGGGGTTTTTGCTCCTGGTCTCGCTGGTGGCTAACGCCTTGCTGAGCGCCATCGGCAACAGCGTGACAGGGGTACTGGGGACAGGCTGGTTGTGGCGTGGGCTGGACTTCGTGGTCTCGCTGGGAATCATTACCTTGCTGTTCGCGCTGATCTACAAGTTCCTGCCCGATACGTTCATCGCCTGGCGAGACGTTTGGATCGGGGCCCTGGTCACCGCGCTTCTTTTTGATCTAGGGCGCTTTGCTATCGGCTTTTATCTCGGCAACAGCGTCACCGCCTCGGTGTACGGGGCAGCCGGGTCGCTGGTGGTTTTGTTGCTGTGGATTTACTACTCCGCACAGATCGTCCTCTTAGGGGCTGAATTTACCCAGGTCTATGCGCACCGTCGGGGCTCGAGGGCCCGCCTCCCTACAAAACCCCCCTCAGCTTGAACTCAGGCGCTTTACAGCCAAACTTTAGGCAACGCCTCTACACTTCCTGCTGGAGGTGAGCCATGGCAGACAAGATCAAAGAAGCCGTAAAGGCCGTCCGCTCCAAGGTTAATGAGGTGGCTGACCGGGTGCGGGCAGAGATCCACGAGGGCAAGGCCGAGACCACCGATAACCCGGTAGAGAAGGTGATCGAGAAGGGCAAGGCCGCCGTAGATCGGGCTAAGGCCAAAGCCCACGAGGAGGCCAGCAAAGATGCGGCCCAAAAAGCTCGCCGCTGATGGATCGGCAAAGAGTACGGGCGGTCAGTAGGCCGCCCGTACTTTGTGCTCGGCCTCGAGCGCGGCGCGGGTCTTGCTCAAGGCGGACTCGAGGAAGTAGGTGTCCTGCTGGAGCCGCTGGCAGCACTCATACAGCCACCTGGCGAGATCCTCCGCGGCGTAAGCTTCGCTCTGCCAAGCGCTGCACTGCGCTAGCTTTTGTTGATCCTGGTATTCATGGAGCAGATCCTGGGCCTCGCCCAGCAAGGCCAGCGGGTGAGCCGAGGGGGCGGTGGGATTCAGGGCCGGCTCCCTGAGCACCGGCACGAAGGTCGGACCCAAGAGCAGGCTCATCTGCTGCACTAGCTTTTCCAGCTCGAGCTTACGCCGCTTGCCGATCACTTCCAGCACCCGCACCAGCCGTTCCACCGCCCGTCCCTCGGGCTGCCCTGACAGGCCATGCAGCAAAACGCAAAGCCGCTGGGTCCGGGCCTGGAGCCGGACGCTCCCGGCGAGCTGCTGCGAGAGGGAGCGGGCTAGCTGCCGCCGCTGCTCGGCCTCGGGCAGGCTAGGGTCAGGGGGCTCGAAAACCAGCCTCTCCCTGCCTTCGTGCCGCCCAATGGACGCCTCGTGCACCGACCACACCGGGTTCGCGAGTTTATTCATGGGCACTCCTCGTAGACTAAGCCTCTCCGAGAGCGCTGAAGCCGTCCTGATCGGCTTCTGAGTTCCGGCTGAGCTTAGGGGCTTGGTGATCGCCAGCAGAGGGCGAGCCCGCGCGTTTCGCGCCCTACGACCTTCGGTACAAGCAACTTACCAGAGCCTCGGGGCTCTGGTAAGTGGGGCCCTGAACTTTACTTACGCCGTACGTCAGACGCGGGTTGTGGCGTACCGCCCCCGGAGAGCTCGTGCCGAAAAGTGAAGATTCCGCCTAGTCTTTGCGGGTAACCGAGGGGCCAGGCGAGGCCTCGGTGGGCCAGCCAGAGATGATCTCCCCCAGCTTTTCCAAATCCTGCTCGAGCATTTTCTGGGGGTCTTTGAAGAGGCTGGCGAACGCTTCCCCTATGGCTCCACCCGGGGGGGTGTACTCGACGTGCACGGTTACCCTCGAGCCGTCACCCTCCGGCACGACCTGGATATAGCCCTGGGTCTTAAGCGATCCCTCCAAGCTCTGCCAACCCAGGTGACGAGGAGGTTCGATGCGGGTGGTCACCGCCTTCCAGGTGACCGGGATGCCCAGCGGGCCGCGCAGGCGCCACACCGAGGTGCGGCCATCCTCCATCTCCACTTTCTCCACGTGGGACATAAACTGGTCGAAGTTTTCGTAATTGGAGATGTACTCCCAAACCCGCTGTTGGTCAGCAGGCACCTTGATGCTAGCTTCGGCTTTGTACATGTGCTTCCCCCTTTCTGCGCTCACCCTAGGAGAGGAAACTGACCGTGGCCTGTGGCATTTTTGAACTCTGGCTGAGTGGCCTTCCTCGGGCGGGAGGCAAACCCTCGAGCTGGCCCGAGAAGCGATGCGGGCTCCTTCAAGAGGGCTTGGGCCGTCCTAAGCGGAACACTCGAGGATATCCGCCGGGGTAGGCGGAGAGGACCAAATCTGCTTGACGCGGCCGTTCTTTTCCACCGCGTAGCTGGTTCCCGGCGCGGCTTGGTAACGCAGCCGCAAGGTACCATCATGATCCACCAGCACGCATACCCTCTCCCTGAGCGCTCCCTCGAGCCTCAGGGGGCTTCCCGGGGAAAGCACCACGATCACCAACCAGTCCCGCTCGGCCAGGCTCAGCAGGTGAGCTTGGAACCGCTTGAGATAGTTGAGGTCCGGCTCGAATACAATCAGCATCCGCTTAAAGCCCAAGTGCTCCCACAGGTCCAACCACCGGCCTTGACAATCCTTGACTTTAAACACCGGAGGTCGCATACCTCGCATCAACATCGCGCCACCCTGCCTTTCCAGTGCCTGGTCCCCGGAATTGTGCGAACGTTACCCTAGTAAGATCTTGCGGCGGGATTATCAGGGGCGTGTTAGGGCGATTACACAGGCCATCCCTTCAGCCCCGGCTCAGCCACGGCTCAATCCCTCTTCAGCCAAGGGGAGCAGGCTGCGCTCGAGCCTGGCGGAAAGGATGGCCCAGCACGTGGAAGCCAAGGAAAACAAGCCCCAAAATCTTCTCAACGCCCTGGGGCCGGGCCTGGTCACCGGGGCCTCCGACGATGACCCCAGCGGGATCGCCACCTACTCGCAAGCGGGGGCAGCGTTTGGCTACGGGCTGTTGTGGACCCTGCTCTTCACCTATCCGCTGATGGGGGCCATCCAGGAGATCGCCGCCCGGATCGGGCGGGTGACCGGGCGGGGGATCGCCGGGAACCTGCGCCGCTTCTACCCCCCCTGGCTCTTGTACCCGGTGGTGGGGCTCTTGCTCGTCGCCAATACCATCAACATCGGGGCCGACCTGGGCGCGATGGGCGCGGCGGCTAAGCTCCTGCTGGGCGGTCCAGCGCTGCTTTATACCGCCGCCTTGGCCTTAGTCTCGCTAGTCTTGGAGGTTTTCGTCTCCTACCGCCGCTACGCGGGGATACTCAAGTGGCTTACCCTGGCGCTGTTCGTCTACGTGGCGGCGGCCTTCACCGCGCAGGTTCCTTGGGGGGAGGCCCTCAAAAACGCGTTGCTGCCCTCGCTGCGCTGGAATCCTGGCTATCTGGCCATGATCGTGGCGGTGCTGGGAACCACCATCAGCCCCTACCTGTTCTTCTGGCAGGCCTCCACCGAGGTCGAGGAGTTGCGCCAAGCGCCCGCCGAGCAACCCCTCAAGCACGCCCCACGGCAGGCGCCGGCGCAGTTCTGGCGGATCAAGGCCGACACCTACTTGGGCATGGGGGTCTCCAACCTGATCGCTTGGTTCATCATGCTCACCACCGCCGCCACCCTGCACGCCGCCGGAAAGACCGAGATCCGCTCGGCTGCTGAGGCCGCGGCGGCGCTCGAGCCGGTCGCCGGGCCTTTCGCCAAGTTTCTCTTCGCGGCGGGTGTGATCGGAACCGGGCTCTTGGCGGTGCCGGTGCTGGCCGGCTCCGCTGCTTACGGGCTAGGCGAAGCCTTGCGCTGGCCCACCGGCCTCGAGCGCAAACCCCTCGAGGCCAAAGGTTTTTATGGCCTCATCGCCTTGGCCACCCTGGTCGGGCTGGCGATCAACTACACCCCCATCAACCCCATCGAAGCTCTGATCTGGTCGGCGGTGATCAACGGGCTGGTGGCGGTGCCGGTGATGGTACTGATGATGCTGCTAAGCTCGAGCCCTAAAGTGATGGGCGAGTTCACCCTCTCGCCCCGGCTCAGGATCCTGGGCTGGCTGGCCACCCTGGTTATGGGGCTGGCGGCCCTCGGCCTTTTCAGCACCTGGGAGAAGTGAGGGCATCGCTTCCCGCATGGGATGGGGCCCGACCCCCTGGCTCAGCCCCGCCTCAGCTTCGCGTCAGTTTGAGGTCAGACGCCCGCTCTAGCCTAAACCCCATGAAACCGCAGAGCTCCTGGAACCCCACCGCACAAATCTGGAGTTCCTACACGATTGATATCCAGCGCCTGCTGGAGTGCCTCTTGCCCAGCGCCCGGGAGACCCTGAGAACCCAGGGGCGGAGCAAAACCTTGCGCACCGGTGAGGTCGCTAGCCCGATGGGCGAACCGATGGTGGCCTATGTACACCGGGGCTGGTTCAAGCTGATGCGCTTTACCGAGTACGGCGATGAGCAGCTGATGGCGGTGCGGCGCAAAGGATCTTTTATCGGCCTGGAGACCCTCACTCACCCCCGCGATGCCGCCCCCGAGGTAGTAGCCATCGCCCCCGGCGAGATCACAGTGTGGCCCTTCGAGCTCGTACAGAGCCTGATAGAGCGCGAGCTCGAGCTCACCCGCTGCTTCTTGCACCTGCTGGCCGACCAGATCGAGGAGGAGAGCAACCTGCGCTTTCTCAACCAGTCCACCCGGGTTCCCGCCCGGCTGGCCCGCATTATCTACCTCTATGCGCTCGAGGAGGGCCAGCCCAGCGGCAAAGGGCTTTACATCCGGATGCCCTTCACCCAGTACGACCTGGCGCTCTTGCTGGGGGTGCGGCGTGAGACGGTAAGCTTGAGCCTCGCTGAACTCGAGGGCGAGGGGGTGATCCAGCGCACCGGCAAGGACGTGGTGGTGGATGTGGAACGAATGCCGCGCTTCCTGGAGAGCGAGGGGGCTTCTTACGGCTGCCCCAAGGCCCCCAAGCCCGCCCCCCACCTTCCGGTGGCGGTCCCCTCGAGGCTGGCGGTAAACATGTAACCAAACCAGAAAATCTCCGCTCGAGCAGCGGGAGGCTGGCCTGGCCTCCCGTTTTTTACCGTTCAGTACAGTATTCAGCTAGCTCTCAGACGCAACTCAGGAAAGGGTCAAGCGCCGGAGGCATCCTAGGCAGCGTGGCAAAGGCAAGATCCTTCACCCCCGGGTGAATAGTTTCCAAGTACCCAGTTCAGCTCGGCAGTAAACCCCCTACCGGGTGACGCCTTAGGGTCTCCCGCGGCCACCCCTATACAGAAAGGAATACCGGATGAGCCAAGCCCAAAGCAGCTACGATATCGTCTGTTTCTCCCATCTTCGTTGGAACTTCGTCTACCAGCGCCCCCAGCACCTTATGGGCCGCGCGGCCCAGCGCCACCGGGTGGTGTTCGTAGAAGAGCCGATCTTTGGCAGCGAAAGCGAGCCCCGCCTGGAGACCTACCGAGACGGGGGGGTCCACGTGGCCACCCCTCACCTGCCGGCAGGCCTCGGCGAGGATCGAGTAGGTAGCTCGCTGCACGCGCTGGTGAAGGATTTTTTGGAGGAGCTGGGGGTTCACGATTTCGTGCTGTGGTTGTATAGCCCGATGTTCCTGCCCTACCTGCGCGGGCTCGAGCCCAAGGCCACGGTCTACGACTGCATGGACGAGCTGGCCAACTTCCGCTTCGCCCCGCCGGTGTTGCGCGAGCGCGAGCAGCAGCTTTTCCGCTGGGCCGATGTGGTGTTCACCGGCGGTCAGAGCCTCTACGAAGCCAAGCGGCGGCAACACCCCAACTGCCACTGTTTCCCCTCCGCGGTGGACGTAGCCCACTTCGCCCAAGCCCGCCATCCCCTGCCCGAGCCCCCCGACCTGGTCCCGCTGGGCCGCCCGCGGGTGGGTTTTTACGGGGTCATCGACGAGCGCATGGACACCGGGTTGCTCGAGGCGGTAGCCCGGCGGCTCCCCGGCTGTGAGTTCGTGATGGTGGGGCCTTTCGCCAAAGTGGACCCTGCCGAGATGCCGCGGCTCGCAAACCTGCACTTCTTGGGCATGAAGAGCTACGCTGAGTTGCCCTACTACCTGGCCCACTGGGACGTGGCGATGTTGCCCTTCGCGCTCAACGACTCTACCCGCTTTATCTCTCCTACCAAGACCCCAGAGTACCTCGCCGCGGGCAAGCCGGTGGTCTCCACGCCGATCCGCGACGTGGTGCGGCCTTATGGCGAAAAAGACCTGGTCTACATCGCTGACGACGCCGAGGGCTTTGCCGAGGCCATAAGGCGGGCTTTGCTGGAAGACCATACCCATCGCCAACGCCGGGCCGACGCCTTCTTAGCGGCGATGTCCTGGGACCATACCTGGACCAAGATGGAACAGCTCATCGAAGAGGCGCTCGAGCGTAAGCAACTGGCCGACCTCCCCAAAGCCAGCCCGATCCCCCAGCGCACCGCCCAGGCCCCGGTAGGGATCTCGCTGACCGCCGAGACGCTTCTTTCGCCGCATACAGGGGCCCGTAAACCCTAACCGCACTGAGAGGAGGAAGCTGATGTTCGACTACCTCATCGTTGGAGCAGGATATGCAGGGAGCGTGCTGGCCGAGCGGATCGCCAGCGAGCTGGGGCTCAAGGTGCTGGTGGTGGACAAGCGCCACCACATCGGCGGCAACGCCTACGACACCTATAACGAGCAGGGCATCCTGATCCACCCCTACGGGCCGCACATCTTTCACACCAACTCGCGGGAGATCTTCGAGTACCTCTCGCGCTTCACCAAGTGGCGGCCCTACGAGCATCGGGTTCTGGCCAGCGTGGATGGGCAACTGGTGCCCATCCCCATCAACCTCGATACGGTGAACAAGCTCTACAATCTAAACCTCACCTCGGAGGAGCTCGAGGGCTGGTTCGCCCGCCGGGCCGAGAAGAAAGAGCGCATCCTCACCAGCGAGGACGTGGTCGTCGCCAAGGTTGGGCGCGAACTTTACGAGAAGTTCTTCCGCGGTTACACCCGCAAACAGTGGGGCTTGGACCCCTCTCAGCTCGACGCCACCGTGACCGCCCGAGTGCCCACCCGCACCAACCGCGACGATCGCTACTTCACCGACAAGTACCAGGCCATGCCCCTCTACGGCTACACCCGGATGTTCGAGAACATGTTGCGCCACCCGAACATCAAGGTTCTGCTAGGCACCGATTACCGCGAGATCGTGAACCTGGTTCCCTGGCGGCGGATGATCTACACCGGCCCGATCGACGCTTTTTACAATTTTAAACACGGCAGGCTGCCCTACCGTAGCCTGGAGTTCGTCCACCAAACCCTGCCGCAGGAGTGGTTCCAACCGGTAGGCACGGTCAACTACCCCAACGAGCAGCCCTACACCCGCATCACCGAGTTCAAGCACCTCACCGGGCAGCGCCACGAATTCACCAGCATCGTCTACGAATACCCCCGCGCCGAGGGCGACCCCTACTACCCGATCCCCGCCAGCGAACCCAAGGCCATCTACAAGAGGTACGAGGAGGAGGCCAGGCGCGAGACCAAGGTGCGCTTCGTGGGGCGGCTGGCCACGTACCAGTACTACAACATGGACCAGATCGTGGGGCAAGCCCTGGCGACCTTCGGAAAGATCAAGCTCGAGCTGCAAGAAGATTTGGCTACCGTTCCATCCTAAGCGGACCCTCAGGCCTCGCTCGAGGTTTCAGGAGTTAGGTGCGCTCATGATCAGGTCACGTTCCTTGTTTGCCAGTTTTTTCTTGGGCGGTTTCGAGTGTTCTTCGTTCCGTACTCGAGAAGGCGAACGGCGCGATCTTTTGGCCGAGACTGGCCACGACCGCCAGGCCGCCGCGGATTTCCGCCAGCTGCACGGCCTGGGAATCCGCACCGTACGCAGCGGTATCCGCTGGCACCGCGTCGAGCGGGAGCCGGGGGTCTACGACTTCAGCGCGGAGCTGCCGGTGGTCCAGGCTGCCCGCGAAACCCGCACCCAGGTCATCTGGGATCTGTTCCACTACGGCTGGCCGGATTTTCTGGAGGTGTTCTCTCCGGCTTTCGTGGAGCACTTCGCCGGGCTGGCTCGAGCCTTCGCCCTTTTGCTGGCGCGGGAGTCCAGGGGGCCGGTGATGCTGAGCCCGGTTAACGAGATCTCCTTCCTGGCCTGGGCGGGCGGGGACGAGGGAGTGTTCAACCCCTTCGCGGTGGGCCGAGGGGATGAACTCAAGCGCCAACTGGTGCGGGCTTTTATCGCCGCGACCCAGGCAGTGTGGGAGGTGCTCCCCCAGGCCCGCATCGTGAGCCCGGAGCCGGTCATCCACATCGCCCCGGCCCCCGAGCGCCCCTGGGATGCCCCGGCAGCCGAAGCCTACCGCCGCTCGATGTTCCAGGCTTGGGATATGATTGCCGGGCGGCTATGCCCCGAGCTGGGCGGACACGAGCGCTTCTTGGACGTGTTGGGGCTCAACTTTTACCCGGCTAACCAGTGGATCCACGTCGAGAAGGGGGAGGCGCTGCGCCCCCTGCGCCCCGGCGACGCCCTCTACCGGCCCTTTCGGGAGATCTTGGGCGAGGTCTACAGGCGCTACCGGCGGCCTTTGTTCGTGGCGGAGACCGGCGCCGAAGGGGAAGCGCGGGCTCCCTGGCTGGCCTACGTGGCGGGCGAGGTGCAGGCCGCAATCCAGGCCGGGATCCCGGTGGAAGGCATCTGCCTCTACCCGGTGACCGATTACCCCGCTTGGGACGATAAGCGATGCTGTCGGGCGGGGCTTTTGGGATATCCCAGCCCCCAGGGGCGCCCCGTGTACCGCCCTTTGGCCGAGGAGCTAGCGCGGTGGCAGGAGCGGCTCGAGGGGGCCACAGCCCCAGGCTAGAATTGAGCTGTAGGGGTGGCTCCGGGGGAGACCATGGAATTCAGACTGTTCGCACCGTATCTGGAAAAAGTTGAGTTGGTCGGCTCGTGGAGTGAGGAGCCGACCGCGATGTACAAGGACGAAAGCGGCACCTGGCGGGCTGAGGTGGATTTACCGGACGGGCAACACAGCTACAAGTTCCGCCTAAAGTCCCTATCTCCCTTCATGGAAGGCCGGGTGGTGGAGGTCACCGATCCTCAGGCCCGAAGGATAGACCCCCAGAACGGCGAAGCTTCGGTGATTATCCTCCGCGATGGTCGAGACCTGACCACCGCCCCCGATTACCCCTGGCAGCACGACCCGGTGCCACTGCCCCAGGACGACGAGCTGGTCATCTACGAGCTGCATGTGGGTGAGTTCGCCTGGGAGGGGGATAGGCCGGGCACTTTCCAGGGCTTGCTACACAGGCTCGACTACCTGCGCGACCTGGGAGTGAACGCGGTAGAACTGATGCCAATCCAGGCTTTCCCGGGAGAACGCTCCTGGGGTTACCTACCCCGCCACTTCTTCGCCCTCGAGCCCGGCTACGGCACCCCTGAGGATTTCAAGCGCTTGGTGGACGAGTGCCACGCCAGAGGGATGCGGGTCATCTTGGACATGGTCTTCAACCACTCCGACCCCGAGGCCCCGCTCAACCACATCGACTTCTACTACTGGTATCGTGACCCCCGTGGGGGAGAACCTTCTTACGGGGCTAAGTTCGACTATGAGCGCTTCGACGATACCTTGGGGGTACGGCCTGCGTTCCGCTTCGGCCTCGAGGTAGCGGCCTATTGGGTACAGGAGTACCATATCGACGGTTATCGGCTCGACGCCACCGCAGTGCTGGACAACTTCGAGTTCATCCAGGCCGTGCGCGACCTGTGCAAGGACAAAGCTGGAGGTAAGCCTTTTTACGTGGTGGCCGAGCATCTCCCGGAAAACCCGGCCATCGCGACCCCCACTGGCCCCGCCGATGGGGCTTGGCATCAAGCCTTTGAGCTGCAGGTGGTGCCCGCCTTATGCGAGATAGGCGAACCGGCTGCGCTGCTCGAGGCCCTGCAGCCGCGCAACCACGGCTATGTCTCGCCTGCGCGGGTGGTCAACTACCTCGAGTCCCACGACGAATACACCCTCATGCAAGTCCTGGCCGAAGCCGGGATCACCGGTGATAAGGCCTTTCGCAAAAACAAGCTGGGGGCCACCTTGCTCTTTACCGCGGTGGGCAACCCCATGCTCCACCAAGGCCAGGAGTTCGGCGGGCACCGCCCGCGCGACCTGGAGGTCCGGCCATTGCAGTGGGAACTGCTGGAGGGCGACTACGGCCTACACCTCAAGGAGCACTACGCCTTTTTGGCTCGGCTGCGGCGCGAGATCCCCGAGCTGAGGAGCGAGGAGCTCGAGCCTCTTCACCTGGACACCCAGGCCGGGGTGATCGCCTACCGGCGCGGCGACGGGGTAATCGTGGTGGCGAACCTGCGCGACACCGACCAAAACCTCACCCTGCCCTTTCCCGACGGGGCCTGGCGCGAGCTAACTTTCGGCTACGACCTCGAGGTTAGCGGTGCCCAGCTCAGCGATTCCCTCCCGGCCTCTTCGGCGAAGATCTACACCCGGCGTGGCTAAGTGCGCTGGTAACTTGATGGGTGCTGACTCAGACGTCGTACGTCAAACGTCATACGAAGGGGATCGGTCCCTCGGGTGTACGGAGCTTGCTCCGTCCAGATAGGGGACCGTCCCCTAGGTGTACGAGCTTTGCTCGTCCCGACAGGGGATCGTCCTCCGCGTTTAGCGTTTTGCGTACGACGTACGACGTATGACCTAAGTCGCGTATTGCGTACAGCGTACGACGTACGCCATATAACATGAGACATCCGTTGTCACGTCCGGCTCTAAAAAACTGCCCCCAAAGCGGTCCTGTTCGATAAACCCTGGGCGGGATGGTGAGCTTCGGCTTTCAGCCAAGCCTCAGGCAGACCTCAAGCGCTGGTCAGTGCTCCGGCCTAGGGTACAGGAGCAGGGATGTCCAGGTACGCCTGTAAGCGCTTTAGGCCAAGGAGAATACGATGCGTGGGCAATGGGTAATCTTTTGGATCCTGGTGGTGCTGGTGGCGACTTTCGCCGCGGCCAACTGGGCTACCTTGTTGCGCCCCGGCACCGCCGACCTGTTCTTTTGGGGTGACTATGTGTTTCCTACGCGGTTGGTAGGGTTGTTGGCCATCTTGGCGGTAGGGGCTATTTTCGCCTTGGTGGCGAGCTGGCAGGTCAACCAGGCTAAAGCCGAGGCCGCCCGCTACCTGCGCCACCTGGAGGAGCTACGCTCGGCGCTCGAGCGCCAGGAGCAGCGCACCCAACAGCTTCTTGAGCGGCTAGATAACCTCGCCACGGGCCTTACCTCCGCGTTGCCTGTGCGCGGCGAGGAACCTCGCCTCTGAGGAGTGGGCCATCCCTTTGTGAGCTTCCAGGAGACCCATATGCTACAACCCTTCTCGCTCGCCTCTGCCTACCGCTTTTATCCCTCCCTCGAGGAGCAGGTCGAGCGTACCCTGGAGATGGGACAACTTCTCTTGCGTTGGCCTTTCTGCGACCGGGTGTTTGCCCAGCAGGCCATCGAGGTTTTTCTCGAGCTTTACCGGGTGGCCAGGGCCGAGGGCGACTTTCGCTTCATGGCGCTGGCTTGCAAATGTTTGCAGCTGGGCTGGGTTCGTACGCCTAGCGGCGACCCCCCGCGCCGCTTTCGCGAGCGGCGCTTTTCGCTGCGGCCCTACCTGGCCTACCGGGTCAAGCCGGAGATCGGGCAGATGTTCTACCAGGCCTACCTGCGGGTGATCGAAGACCCCGAATACCACCGCCTCAAAGCCCAGCATCAGCCCGCTCGGTCCACCTGCTGACTATGCGGAGCCAATTCCGATCCCATGGGTGTGTCTTGAAGATCCAGAACGAAGTGGGGCTGTGGATTCCGGCCTCCCTGGAGCGGGTCTGGGAGTTCTTTAGGGATTTCCAGCGCTGGCCCACCCGGGCTGGAGGTTGCCGCGGGGTTCGCCGCGGTGTGGCAGGTTGGTGCTTGATTTGCCGGGGCGAGCGGGGTCCCGATCTTCGCGTGACCTGCCTCGAGCCCCCGCACCGGCTGGAGTTTGCCCCCCTCACGACCTCGAGGTATCCGGCTGGGTGGCCTGCAAACCCCATCTTCAAGGCACTCCGGTCGCTTTGTGGGTGGAGGCCCAAGCCAACCCTCGGGCGCTCCCGGTCGTGGCGGGGGCCTAGAGGAGGTTAGATGAAACTTCAGAGCAAAGTCAGCGTCTTGATTCGAGCCCCGCTAGGGGTCGTCTGGGATACTTTCACCCGTTTCCACGAGTGGCCCTTGTGGTCCTCCAACTTCAAACAGGTGGTGCGCCAGGACGGAGGTTGGCGTTTTGTCTACCGCGGAGCCCAGGACCTAGATTTGGTGTTCGTGCTGAAGGCTACCCGGCTGGAGCCGCAGCGTTGCCTCGAGTTTGCCACCGTAGAAGGCTCTGCCCATACCGCTGAGGCCACGGGCCGGGTGGAGTTTGCGGAGACCGACGAAGGCACCCGGGTCGCCCTGGAGGTACGGGCTGCCGGAGATCTGGGCTCCGGCCTGGCCCAAAAGCTCGCCGACTGGTGGGCTAGCGCGTTCGTGGAACCCGATAAAAACCTAAAGCTGATCCTCCAGGACTTGCAGACTCACCTCGAGGGCAGCACCCGTACCGAGCCGCTGCCAGCGCCGCCGACGGCATAACCCGGCTTCAGATGAGCCGCACGGGCTAGGCCAAGCTGCACTGGGGGTGGATTTCCGCTGCCACCCCGAGCGTTACCGGGTGCAGTTTTGGCCGAGCCCTACAAGATCAGGGGCTCGCGCCCAGGTTGTACGCGCAAGGACGAACCGAAGCTCGACACCTCGGGCTCAGCCTTCGGTCAGTCAGGCCTCAGGTACGAGGGATACCTTAGTTGCGAAAAAGAAAAGGAGGTTTGGTATGCCGCGCGGGGATAAGTCTGCCTACACCGACAAACAAAAGCGTAAGGCGCAGCACATCGAGGAAAGCTACCGCGAACGTGGGGTGAGCGAGGGCCGAGCCGAGCAGATCGCCTGGGCCACGGTGAACAAGCAGGATGGAGGCGGTAAGAAGTCGGGGGCGGGGCGGGGCCGCAGCGCCCGCTCGAGCTCCCCAGCAGGTGACCCAAAATCCAAGGGCGAGGTCTCCCGAACCCGTAGCGAGGCGGCCAAGAAGGGTTGGGAAACCCGCCGCCGCAAGGCCGCCGCGTCCCGCTGATGCCGCACCACGTCCGCCTCGTTCGGCATTCGACCCTGGACGTGGGTCGGGGATGCCCCTGGAGGCGGTAGTCAAGGGTTGGCTACTTTTCGCGCAACACGTAACCAGCTCCGCGGATGGTCTGAATTAGGCGGGGCTCTCCGCCAGCCTCGAGTTTCTGGCGGAGCTGTTTCACATAGACTTCCACCACGTTGGCGTCGCCGAAAAAGTCGGTTCCCCAAACTTTATCCAATAAAAGGTGTTTATGCATCACCCGGTCCGGGTTTTCCATGAAGGTTTGCAAAAGCCGAAACTCCAGGCTGGTGAGGGTGATATCCCGCGGGCCACGCCGTACTGTGAAAGCCTCGGTGTTCATCTCCAAATCGGCAAAGCGCAGTACGCTAGGAGCCTCGGCTTTATGGCGGCGCAAAAGGCTGCGGATACGGGCTAACAATACCTCGAAGCTAATCGGCTTGATCACGTAGTCATCGGCTCCGGTGTCGAGGCCTTTGATCTGGTCCCCGGGGGCATCCTTGGCGGTAAGCATGATCACCGGCAGTTTTTCGTCGGCGCTGCGTAGGCGCTTCAGGACCTCGAGGCCATCGATTCCCGGCATCATCACGTCCAAGATCACCAAATCGGGGTATCTTTCACGGGCTTTGGAAAGCCCCACTTCCCCCGACTCGGCCACCTCCACCGCGAAGCCCTCGTAGGACAGACCGCGCTTGAGAAAGTTTCCCACGCTCGGGTCGTCATCGATCACCAGGATGCGCTGCATATGTTTGTTATATATAACCCGCCAACGAAACGCAAACCACTTTTCGAAACGGCTTTACTAGATGATCTACCGCGCTCGAGATTTCGACCCAGTCGTCGGTTGTGGCCACTCAGCACCGGCTCAGCCAAGCCACAGGGGGGGTTCAAAGCCCCTCCTTAGCGTGATGGCTAAGCGACCGTCAAGCGTCGCTAAAAGGAGGTAGGATATGGACTGGATTGTTGCCATTTTGGTGGGTGCGCTCATCGGCTGGCTGGCCAGCTTGATCATGGGCACGGACGCCCGACAAGGCGCTTTGGCCAATATCGTTATCGGTATCGTAGGTTCGGCGTTGGGTCGTTGGCTATTTGCGGATGTGTTAGGAATCGGTGGCGCGGCGGCGGCGGGTAGCTTCAGCCTCATCGGCATCCTCTGGGGGGTGTTAGGGGCGATCGTACTGATCTTTATCCTGCGGGCAGTGCGGATACTTTAGCCCGCTTGCGGCGTGTAGCATTGGCTCCCCTCAAGGGAGCTAAAATGCTGGAGTAAAGCACGAGGAGGAATGGATGTACAAGGCCGAGGCTACCACGGTAGTTCCTGCCGACGTCGGCACAGTTTGGAGTTACATCTCTAATTACCAAAACTTTGACCAGTTCATGTCGCATGTAGAAAAGGTGACCATGCTAGGGGATCGCACCTCTGAGTGGCGTTTGCGTGGCCCGCTGGGCATCCCGGTCACTTGGAAGGCGGTGACCACGGTCATGAACCCGGCCCGGGAGTTGGCCTGGCAATCGGTGGAGGGCTCGATAAAAACCCAGGGCCACATCCGCGTCGAGCCGGAGGGAGAGCAAACCCGTATAGAAGTTTATGTCGAATACACCCCACCCGGTGGGGCAGTGGGAGAGGCGTTCGCCAGCTTGTTCAAGAATCCGCAAAAGATGCTCGAGCAGGACCTGGAGAACCTGCGCCAGATCATCGCGAGCTGGCCTGCGCACGAAGCTGTTCCGCCCGACCCGGAGGCTGAACTGGATGCCTCTTCCGACACCGACGCACCCGCTCCCCCCACCGCCTCCTCCACCCCTAACCCGCTCGAGTCGGAGTTGGTGAAAAAAAAAGACCGCTCAAGGCTACCCTGATCCATAACCCTAACGCCGGAGGGGCGGGGGCCATCTCGAGCGCCGAGCTCGAGGCGTTGTTGATCGGGGCTGGGTATGCAGCCCAGCACGTACCTACCGAGAGCCCGGAGGATCTAGAGCGGGCGCTTTTGGACCCCGGCGACTTGGTGGTGGTAGCGGGTGGAGATGGCACGGTGCGGGCCGTGGCGGGGCGGCTGGCCGGGCGGGGCGTCCCGCTGGCCATCCTGCCGATGGGCACCGCTAACAACATCGGCGGGGCCTTAGGGTTGGTGGGGAGCCCCGCCGAGCTGATTGGCGGGTTGGCGGAACCGCAGCGCAAAACCTATGACTTGGGATGGGTGCGTGGACCCTGGGGGGAAGACTTCTTTTTGGAAGGGGCTGGCTGGGGCCTCTTCGCCGCCACTATGGCTGCTTATGACCCCGAGGCCGGGAAAAGCCCACTTCGCGCCCTTACGTCTTTCGTCCAGGCCGTTTCGAGCTTCCAGCCTTGCCCTTTGCGGATATCCCTCGACGGCGAAGAAGTGGATGAACCAGCGGTGCTCTTGTTGGAGGTGATGAATACCCCGGCGCTGGGGCCCCGGCTGCGCCTGGCCCCCGAGGCCAGTCCTTGCGACGGCTGGTTCGATGTGGTGCTGATCCGCGAGGATGGTCGGGTAGGCCTTACCCGTTATCTCTCCGGTCTACTCCAAAACCGGTTGGAGGAGCTACCCAATGTGACCGTACATCGGTGTAAGCGCTTGCAGCTTGAGTGGGACGGTTCACCCTTCCACCTGGACGCCGAGATCCGCACGGCGGAACGTCCCGCGCTGGTGGAACTCGAGCTCCGGCCTGCAGCGCTCGAGCTTTGGTTACCCGCTGGGGTCCAGCCCCCGGAGGAGACCCCGGCGCAGCTCGGAAAGCTTCCGCCTGGGGCCACTCCCCAGGCTACCTGAGGTGAGCGCATGGATCAGCCGAAGCTCCCTCCTGAACCCACCGCCGAAGAAGTAGCGGCGGTGGGGATGGTGCGGGAGGGGATGATGCGCATAGACCTCCACTGCCACAGCGAGGCTTCGGCGGATTGCCGTACCCCGTTGGCGGCTTTCCCTGGGCGCTGTAAGGCCCGGGGCATTACCGTACAGGCCATTACCGACCATAACGAAATTTGGGGAGCCCAGCGACTGCGCGAGATGACCTTAGGAAGCGAACTCACGGTGATCGTGGGGGAGGAGGTCTCGAGCCGCGACGGCGAGATCATCGGGCTGTTCCTCCGCGAGAAGATCCCGGCAGGCTTGAGCGCAGAAGAAACCGTAGAGCGCATCAAGGCCCAGGGCGGGCTGGTGCTGCTGCCTCACGGATTCGATCCGCTCAAGCGCTACCGGCTTACGCCCTCGGCGCTCGAGCGCATCGCAGGACAAATCGACATCGTAGAGAGCTTCAACGCCCGCATCTCCCGCCCTACTTGGAACCGTGCCGCCGCCCAATGGGCGGACGAGCGGGGTTTGCCTAAGAGCGCAGGTTCTGATGCTCATACCCTAGCCCAAGTCGGGGCAGCTTGGGTGCAAGCCCCCCAGCGCCCGATCCACACCCCCGCAGATCTCCTGGCGGCGTTACGCGAAGGCACCGTGATGGGGGAGTGGACCCACCCGGTCTTGGCTTTCGTGCAGAAGCTCTGGGATATGGGACGCAAGCGGATGATGGGGGCTTAAGAGGGAGCTTCATCGTAGATAACACACCCCCGGCCGCCTGGCCGGGGGTAGCGCTCAGCGGAGGGCTTACAGCCGGTAGTTGATGCCCGCCGCCAGGCCGAAGGCCGAGGTTGTACCGCCAAAGACCACCCGTGCCTCGCCGAATACCGAGACCGGGCTGCTGATCTCGAAGTCGGCACCGGCTACCAGGTTCCCGGCAAAGCCGGGGGCGATGTTAAGGGAGGTCTGCCCGTAGAGCATCAACTCCGGGCTTACGTTGTACTCGATGCCCCCCAGCACGCCAAACCCAAAAGAGGCTGCCCCGCCCCCGAAGCCGATACCGATGGAGGGCCCTACAAAAATTCCCCCGTTGGTGATGTCAAACGTGGCGACCGGCGCTGCGCTCAGTTGGCCCACCGCGGTTCCGGCGAAGGCCAGATCAAGGCTGGCTCGAGCCCCCAGGTTCACCCCGGTCGCCAGGTTGGCGAGGTAGTTATAGGAGGCCCCTGCGACGATTCCAGCTCCAAAGGCGGGAGATAAGGCGAGGTCGACCCCAAACTTAAGGCGGGCTGGGTCTAGAGCGTTTGCGGCCAAGGCGGAAGAGCTGATCCCCACTGCTGCTACGCTGGCGAGAATCCATCGGGTCAGGGTGTGCTTCATGTGGTTCTCCTTGTTGAGGTTTGGGCTAAACCCTGGACGGGTTTAGCCTCTGTCCCCTAGCCTAGGGAGGCCGCCTGAGTTCGCCCTGTTGCAGGGCTGAGACTATCCTGAAAAGAGTAAGGGCTTTGTGGCTCCCGTTGCCGAAGCTGAAGGTATCCACCAAAAGGTGGAGCGCCGCTTTCCCCTCAACGGAGGATGGTTCCCCCATCTCCCAAACGATGACGAGCCGAGCTCGCTCTGTCACTGTTAAGAATCAGCCCATCGGCGCTGTGCTACTCGATGAAGGGCCGATTTAGGGCAACGAGGAGGTTTGGTAGATGAAGTCCATCCAGTACCTCGCCGTGGCTGCCGCGTTCGGGGCCATGGCTTTGGCCGGTCCCCAGGACAACAGCTTGGTAGTGGGGGCTTCGCAAGAGCCCAAGGTGCTAGGCGGGGATGTGCTCAACGTAATCTCTACCCAGAGCATCAAGACCGAGATCCAGAACTACCTATTGCCTCCCTTGATCGTGATCAACGAGGAGAGCGATAACCAGGCGGTGCTGGTGACCGAAGTGCCCACCCCCCAGAACGGGCGGATTACCTTTAGCGACCTTGGGAAGGGCAAGCGCAAGGTTTCCATCCGCCTGACCCTCAAAGATGGGCTCAAGTGGTCGGATGGCAAACCCTTTACCACCGATGACATCAAGCTCTATTACGAGATGGGCAAGGCCCCCGGGATGCCTACCCCGGTGCCCGATTACTGGGAGCGGGTGAGCCTCCAGGTGGCCGACGATCGCAACTTCACGGTTACCTTTGAGCCTGCGTACTTTACCGACCTGATCGGAGCCCCTATAGGCTACGCCCCCGCTCACGCCATGCGCGCGGAGTGGGAGAAGACCCTGGCGCAGGCCAAGAAGCTCAACGTGGATAAGGACGCTGAGAAGATCAGCGACCTTTACCGGGCTTTTTTCAATAGCTTCTCCACCCCGCAGGCCATCAATGCGGGCAAGATGCCCTGGATGGGGCCTTTCCGGGTCACCCGCTGGGTTCCCGGAAATAGCGTGCAGATGCAGCGCAACCCCAACTTCACCGCGGTCTCGGTGCCGGGTGGGGCGGACAAGTACGTCCAGCGGGTCACCTACCGTTTCATCCAGAACACCAATACCCTTTTGGTCTCGATCCTAGGCGGGAGCATCGACGCGACCTCCTCAGTCGCGCTCTCCTTCGATCAGGCTCGCTCGCCCCAGCTCGCCAGCCGCGCCAAGGGCCGTTTCAATATCTGGTTTGTACCTGGACCGGTCTTCGAGCACATCGAGGTCAACCAGTTTGATAACGTGCAGCAGGTGAAGGACTTGGGCCTCGACGACCCTCGGACCCGTCAGGCCATCCTCTACGCGATCAACCGCGACGAGCTGGTCAAGGCGCTCTTCAACGGGCTGCAACCGGTGGCGAACGCCTGGATGGTGCCGGCGAACCCCCTGTACAACCCCAATGTCACCAAGTACCCCTACAATCCCGCCAAGGCCAAGCAACTGTTGGCCGACCTGGGCTGGAAGCCCGGTCCCGACGGCATCCTGGTGCGTAACGGTAAGCGCTTCGAGATCGAGTTCGTGACCACCGCCGGCAACGCGGTGCGCGAGCGGGTGCAGCAGTTCATCGCCAACAACCTCAAGCAGGTGGGCATTGCGGTACGCATCAACAATGCGCCTTCAGCCGTGGTCTTCGCCGATGACTACAGCCAGCGGGCCTCCGAAGGGCGCTGGACCGGCCTATTCATGTTTGCCTGGAACTTTAGTTTGGCCGAAGACGGCAGCGGCTACCAGTACAAAGATGCCAACACCGGCGCGATCTTCGCCCCTACCAAAGACAACAACTACACCGGCCAGAACATGGCGGGCTGGCACAACGACGAGTACGACCGGCTGGTTTCGCAGGGCAAGGTGGAGTTCGACGCCGCCAAGCGCAAACAGCTCTACGGACAAGCCCAGGAGATCTGGGCCAAGGACGTGGCCGCCATTCCGCTGTATTTCCGCTCCAACGCCTTCGTGGTGCGTGAGGGCCTGGTGAACTACGTCGCCTCGACCTACTCGGGCGGCTATGGCTACCCGGGCTGGAACTCCTGGGAGATCGGCTGGGCCTCGCGCGGCGCTCAAAAGCGCCTTGACCAAGCTAACTACGCCCGCACTTTCGAGCAATAACCAAGCTGCTAGCCTCGAGCCCGCAGATCTTCTGCGGGCTTTTTTGGTGCTCTAGTCCACAGCGAACATCAAGGCTGCTCCCGGGTCAGGGCAGCTAGGCGGTTATTAGTTTTTGTAGTAAAATAATGGCATGAATATGTCTGAAACAGAAAATGTGGCCAAGAACCCCCTCGAGATCCTGACCTCCCCCCTCCGCCCTGACGAGATTGAGTGGAAGGTGCAGGCTGTCAAGAGCGGTAAGACCCTGATTGCTCCCTACATCGACAACCGCGCGGTGATGGGCCGCTTTGACGCAGCCTTTGGACCGTTTGGCTGGCAGAACGCCCTCAAGGAAATAGGCAGCGGTGAGGGCATGGCCTGGCTGTGCGGCATTGGGGTCAGAGATGAGAGCGGCGAGTGGATTTGGAAGTGGGACGGTTCCAGCGTCTCCGACATCGAGCCGGTGAAAGGGGGCATCTCCGGGGCCATGAAACGGGCCGCGACCCAATGGGGGGTAGGGCGGGAACTCTACCGCTACCCCAAGGTCTATATCACCGGCGAGCATAAGTTCGTCCCCTTCGATGTGCTGAAGCGGCTCGAGGGCCTACCCGCGGCCGTTGCCAAAGGCGTGCGCCTACCTGAAGTCATCCTCCTCAACCCTGATGGCAGCGACGTGCGTAAGGTAGCCTAAGGCTGCGCTAGCCCTTCCCGATGGGCTCTGGTAGCAAGATTTGCCTACCCTTCTCGGCTAGAGGAGGTCATACGTCATACGAAGGGGATCGTCCCCAAGGTGTACGGGCGTAGCCCGTCCCAAAGGGAATCTACCTCGGGTGTACGGGCACCGCCCGTCCCGTAGGGGATCGTCCCCCGCGTTTAGCGTCTGGCGTTTTGCGTATTGCGTTCGACGTACGACACCATGCAGGAAATTTACCTGGCGCTACTTTTTACCCTTCCTCGTATAGGCGGCTTTTGAGGTAGTAGTCTTGGATCAGGATTTTGGCAAAGGCCGCTGTGGGCACCATCAGCAAGGCCCCCAGCAGGCCGAATAGGCTGGCTCCTATCAGGATCGCCGCGATCACCGTAACCGGATGCAAGTTGGTGGTCGAACCCAGGATGCGCGGAGAGAGCAGGTGCCCTTCGAGCTGGTTGGTCAGCCACACTACCAGCAACGTGAGCAGCACCGTCGGCCAGCCTACCGTAGCGGCTAGAAGCAAGGCTGGGACCGTGGAGACGATCACCCCCACATAGGGGATGAGGTTGAATACCCCCGCCAGCAAGCCCAGCCCCCCCGCCAGCGGGACTCCTACCAGGGCGAGGCCCACCCCTATGGTGAGCCCCACCCAGAACGCTACCTGCAGCTGGCCCCGGATATAACCCCCGAAGGCCACGTCGGCTTTACGGGCGATTTCCAGGGTGCGGGATTGGTAGGGTTTGGGAACGAGGCGCAACAGCGCGCTAGCGATCCTGGGTAGATCGTAGAGCAGATAAATGGAAATTACCAGCGCCACCAACGCCTGGGCTACCCCACCTACCAGACCGATGAGAAAATCGACCAGCCGCCCGCCTTGCGAGAGGAGGTTTTGTAGGGTGCCCAAGAGGCTTTGGCCAAACCCCTCGAGGATGCGTTGCAGGTTCAACCCGAACTCGGAGAGCAACGAGCGCACCTCCTCCGGCAGGGGAATGGCCCCTAGGTTGGCCGGGGTATCGTGCAGCCACTGTAAGGCCATACCCATGGTAGCGGGGAGTTTGCCCACTATCTGCGAGAAGCGCCCCACCATCTCCGCCAGCAAGGCCGAAGCCAGCGCCAGGAAGACCAGAAGCCCCGCGTACACCGCCAAAACCCCCAGCCAGCGGGGTAGCTTGCGCCGCTCGAACCAGCGCACTATCGGGCTAGCCAGGTAGGCGAAGCCGAAGCCGAGGGCCAGGGTGACGATCGCCGCGCGGGCCTGACTCAGCAGATGGAGGAGCAAATAGAGCATTAACAGGCCGATTCCCAGATAAACGGCGGCGCGGACCCAGGGATTTTTCCAAAGTTCTCGGAATGTCGCTCGCATGGCCCAATTGTAGTGGGGTGCCAGCAAGCCCCCGTGGTAAGGCCAACCAGAAAGCGAGCTCGAGCCCTCCCCCCCGCCACCAGCACAGGAAAAACCCCCAAGCCTTGGCCTGGGGGTTTAGGCGCTGGCTTACCTCACCCGCATTTGCTATACCCGCAGCTATAGCACTTTACACAGCCCTCTTCTCGCACCAAATTCGCTTCTCCGCACTCCGGGCAGGTGCCCGCCTTGGCCTTGGGCTGAGCTGGGATGTGGATGGAAAAGTTGTCGCCGTCGAGGTGTTGGGCGGTTTGGACAAAAGGGGCAGCCACGGCCTGCTTCTCTTCCTTGGAGGGGGAGGGTGCCGGAGAAAAAAGCGTCTCCAGGGCCACCGCGATCAGATCGGCCTTGGAGGTCACGAAGCGGCCCTGGTAGTTGCCATAGAGGCCGCCGTTGATGCCGCGCAGGGTCTTGATCAGGGCTTCGGCGGGCACGCCGTATTGCAGAGCAATCGAGACGATGCGGCCCAAAGCTTCGCTATCGGCATTGGCCTCGTCGCCTGCCTTGCCGCTGGTCAGGATCACTTCCACCGGGTGCTCGCCTTGCATGTTTACCGTCACCAAGAATCCCCGGCGGGTGCCGTCGGCGGCGGTGAGCTTGACCATGTCGGTATAGCCGACCAGACGTCCGGTGCGTTCGAAGACGGGTTGGCCGGGTTTGGGCTGGGAGGGCGGGGTAGGAGGCTCGAGAAGCGCAGGCTGTACCACGGTATGGGTATCCTCTTTGGCCTCTTTCTTTTCGCTTTTGCTCACCGAGAGCACCTGGAGCTCACGGCTGCCGTCGCGGTAGACGGTGATGCCCTTGCAGCCGGTGAGGTAGGCCTCGGTGTAGGCGGCCTCCACGTCCTCCACCGTGGCCTCGTTGGGCAGGTTGATAGTTTTTGACAACGAGTTGGACGCGTAGCCTTCGGCGTCGAAGGCCCGCTGCACCACCCCCTGCATACGCACGTGGTCCAAGGGCGGCACGTCGTGAGCACCTTCGAAGACGGCCTGGATGGCTTCGGGGATGCCTTTGATGCCCTTCACGCTGCCGTGGTTGGCCTGGATGGCCTCGACGAGCTTGTCCCAGTCCCACTTGCCCTCCGGGGTGGCGAAGGCCTCGCGGGCGGGGTGCTGCTCCATCAGTTCGACGAACAGCGGGTGCAGCAGGGCCTTGTACTGCCCGCCGATGCGCCGCCACATGAAGGGGGAGAACACCGGCTCGATGCCGCTGGAGACACCCATCAGCATGCTGGTGGTGCCGGTGGGGGCCACGGTGAGCACCGCCACGTTGCGGCGCGGGTGGATGCCCAGCGCCTCGAAGGCCGCGGGGTTCTCGCGGTAGAGGGGGAACACCCCCCGCTCCTCGCCAAGCTGCTCGGAAGCTTTGATGGCCTCCTCGCGCAGGGCGTTCATGATCTCGGCCACCGCCTGGCGCCCAGCCTCCGAGGAGTAGGGCAGACCCAGCTTGATCAGCGCGTCGGCCAGGCCCATCACCCCCAGGCCGAGGCGGCGCAGGGTCTGGCTGGCGACGCGGTTGTCCTCGAGGGCGAAAACATTCACGTCGAGGACGTTATCCAGGAAGCGCACGCAGGTATGCACGTCCTTGCGGAACTCGGCCAAGTCGAACCGGCCGCCCTCGACGTAAGCGGCCAGGTTGATCGCCCCCAGGTCGCAGGGCTCGCCCACGGTGAGGGGAATTTCGCCGCACGGGTTTGTGCTTTTTATCACGTACCTTTCCCCTAGGTTCTTCAAGGCTGAAAGCTCGTTGATGCGGTCGACGAAGATCAGGCCCGGCTCACCGGTGGCCCAGGCGTGCCAGGCAATCTCGTGCCACAGCCACTTGGCCGGGACCTTACCCTCGTAGACGGGGATGGGCCGCGCCCCATCCGCCTCGCGCTCGGGAAGGTCGGGGATGACGCCCGTGTACTCCCCTTCCACCGGCACGGGGTAGTACTTGCCGGGCACCTCCACCGGCTCCACGCTCCACAGGCCGTCGGCCTGGAGGGTGTTCCAGAAGGCCTCGGTGACCAGGATGGAGATGTTGAAGGTGGAGATGTCCCCCTCGGCGGCCTCGCGGTCGAGGTCCTTGGCGGTGAGGAAGTCGAGGAGGTCGGGATGGTCGATGGAAAGGGTGGCCATCCCAGCCCCGCGGCGGGTGTTGTGGCTTACCAGGCCATTGGCCAGGTAGGTGTGGTTGTCCTCTACGGAAAGGTCCAGGGTGAGGATCTCGCCACCCGGCTCCACGGTGGCTACCCGCACGTAATACTCGTTGAAGGCGAAGGGTTCGGCCTCCAAGCCGAGACCCTGGGCCTTTTCCAGGACCAGGGTGTATCCCGTGGCGGTGAGCCGGCGCTCACTCCGGAGGTAACGGAGGAGGTCTTTGCGCAAAGGGGTGTAGGGAGAGGCGTGGCCCTCCCCGCCCTTTTCCGCCGCTGCCAGGAGGGGTTTCAGCAGCCCCTCAGCGTGGGGCAGGGGCCAGCTGGACTCCCGGCGGGTGTCGGGCTGAATGTGGTAGAGGACTTCCAGGCGGGAACCCTTGGGCACTCCGATCCTCTCCAGGTAGCGCTCCAGGCCCTTGGCGGTCACCACCCGCACCCGGTAGTGCTCGGCCTTGGAGAAGCGACCGGGCAGGGGGTTGTAGCGAAGAAGCTTGGAGGGGATACCGAGCCCTCCCAAGAGGACCGTCACGTCCTGGGCCAGGCGCTTGGAGGCGGTGGTCAGCATGGGGTAGCCCGCGGTAACGGTGCCGTCGGCTTCGAAGAGTCCCCGCAGGAAGGCGGCGAGGACGGGGCGGGGGCTTTGGCGGATGGCCCTGGGGATCTCCAGTTCCCGGGCTTTACCCTTGAGGAGGCCGTTTTTCCTAAGCCAAGCGACCAGGGGACGGCTTCTGACCAAGAGGGTGACGCTCCGGTCGCCCCCTTTCCGTTCCTCCCGGAGTTCAAGCCCAAAGAGCTCTCGGAAAAGGCGCTTGACCTCTTCCCGCATAGGCTCCTCCTCGTGCACGGAGAAGCCGATCCGGTCCTCGCTTACGAAGCCCTCCCCGAAGAAGAACCCGAGAAGGAAGGCCAGATCCTCGGTGAGCACCTCGGGGGTGCGGATGGGGATGGCGTTGGGGTGGAAGGGCTCGTCCAGGGGGGCAAGCTGGACGGGAGTCCCCGTGTGCTCATCCAGCACCCAGATCACCCAGTCGCCGGGTTTGAGTTCCTGGAGTTCCACCCAGGCGCGCGTTCCATCCTCCCGGAGGACCTTGAGTTTATGGTTGGGGGTTCCCTGGACCTCGAGGCCGTTTTCCAGGACCGCCCGGAGGGTGGGGGCTATGCCATTGTTGTACCCCTCGGGGCTAGGCCGCCAGCCCTCGTCGGTGGCCACGCTCAGGGTGTGGGACTGCCAGCCGCGCCGGAAGGGGTCCACGAGTTCCCGTAGGCGCAGGGTGCCCCGGTCGGTGTGAACCAGGGTGTCAGGGTGGAGGCACCCGCCCTGCCTTACCACCCGGAGCACCGGCGCGTACACATAGCGCAGCGTCGCCACCGGGCCGGCTTTCTCCGCCCCCAGGTTGGCCCACTCCAGGAAGTTGTCGAAGATTTCGACCAGGAAGCTTACTGGACCACTGCTGGTGCCACCCGAGCCCTTGATGGGAGCACCTTCCGGGCGCAGATGGCTGAAGTCCACGTGGGGCTCGGCGTGGGTGATGGCCAGCCGAATGGCCTCCTGCGCCGCGTCGATGATGCCGCCCATGTCATCGGGCACGACGATGGCAGCGGCGGGCCTTTCCCGCACGGTCATGACCCCATGACGGCGGGCCAGCGCGGCCAGTTCGGGGTTCACCAGGCCGTACACCACCCGCGTCCAGTTCCTGACGGTAATAGGTTCTTTTTCGCCATCAGGGTTGATGGGGGGGCGCATCATCCCCTGGATGAAGTCCTGCACGTCGGGATGGTCGGCCCGCAGATAGGCAAAGCCGCGCATCGTGCGGCGGGAGCTGGCCGCTTTGCGCGCGACGTAGGGGTCCAGGTTGACCCCGTTGCCCCCACCGACCTTGGTCACCAAGGCCAGTTTCTTGGCCACCTCGAGCACCCCGTCGAAGGAAGAAGGGTCGTTCTCGGTAGCCCCTTGAACAAAGCAGTTAAGGACGTTCCCGTGTCGGGTTCCGGCGCCGGCCAGCACCCTCCCGCCGGGGCAGAAGCGCTTAGAGGCCATGAGCCGGAAGAACTCCTCGCTCCAGTAGGCGCGGACTTCAGGTGTCTCGGCCCCCGCTACCCAGTTCGCTACCCGGCGGAACATCCCTAAAACGTCCCCGTCGCCCTCTTGCATGTACTGGCGGCGGGCAATCGCCTGCGCATGGTCGTCAAAATGTCCCGGTTTAAACTCCATCGCCACCTCCTGGCGGACCGGCGTGGCCGGCCCTGATTAGGAAATCAGCTCCCCACGAAGGCATGGGTGAAGGTCTGACCTCGAGATAATGGCCTCCTGATGGTTGCGGCGTCGTAGGAAGCGAGGGTTGGTCCCCGGGTCCCTAGTTGCCGCTTTCAGGGCAAAAGCTCCCCCGACCGGAAGGCTCCGGCCCCTATATATTGGGGTAGCTGAGCAAGAGGCTACTACAACTAGCGGTTTCGGTCAAAGGGTTCCCATCACTTTCTGGAAAGAACATTAAGCCGCCACCCTGTCGCTTACTCTAGCGCCCACACCCCCAAGCTTAGGGGGGGTAGAGGACGGGTGGCCTCTAAGTTGCCGTGGTGACAGACGGCGGGGGCCTCGCTCAGGAGGTCACGCGCCCCCTGCCCCCTGGCCCAGACCCCGTGCAGGGGAACCACCGGCTTCCAAGGCTCGGTGGAGGCATTCACCGTGACCACCAACGCCTGATGCTCGTGGATTCGGGCGAAGGCCAGGTGGCCGTCTTGGGCGTAGAGCCGCTGATACTTGCCCCGGCGCAGCACCGGCTGATCCCGGCGCAGCCGGGCCATATGGCGAACGGAGTCCAGGATCGGCTGTTGCCAACGCTCCTCTTGCCAGATCATGCCCCGCCGGTTGTCGGGGTCTTGGCCTCCCTCGAGCCCGATCTCGTCGCCGTAATAGACCATAGGGGCACCGGGCAGGGTATACAGCAGCGAGAGGGCCAGCCGGGTGCGCTCCAGGTTCTTGCGCATCAGGGTGATGAGGCGGGGGGTGTCGTGGCTGGTGAGCAGGTTCATCTGGGCGCTCACGATGTCCCAGGGGTAGCGCACGAATAGCTCCTCGAGGCGGTGGCTAAAGGCCAAGGCTTGGAGGCTCTCCACCCGGCCCAGCCCGCTTTTGGCAGCCAGGTCTTTGTCTAGGGTGTCCCCTCCCACGAAGCCCAGCACCGCTCGCCCTAAGGGATAGTTCATCACCGCGTCGAACTGATCGCCCTGCAGCCAGCGGCTGGCGTCGTCCCAGATCTCACCCACGATGTAGGCCTGAGGGTTTTTGGCCTTGACCCGCCGCCTGAACTCCTGCCAGAAGGAGTCGTCGTTGATCTCGTTGGGCACGTCCAGTCGCCACCCGTCGATGCCGAACTCGATCCAGAACTCGGCCACCCGCAACAGGTAATCGCGCACCTCGGGGGTGTTGGTGTTGAACTTGGGCAGCTCGGGGTTGTCCCACCACGCGGCGTAGTTGGCCTTGCCCGAATAGGCGTTGAGCGGGAAGCCGTAGACGTGGAACCACCGCAGGTAGGGAGAGAAGCGCCCGTTCTCGAGGATGTTTTGGAAGGCGAAATGCCCCCTCGAGCAGTGGTTGAGCACTGCATCCAGCACCACCCGAATGCCCCGCTGGTGGGCCTCCTCGAGCAGCCGGCGGAGGGCCTCGTTGCCGCCCAGCATGGGGTCCACCTGGAAGTAGTCGGTGGTGTGGTAGCGGTGGTTGGCGGTAGAGGCGAAGATCGGGCAGAAATAGATCGCGTTGAAGCCCAGCTCTCGGATGTAGTCGAGCTTCTCGATCACCCCCCAGAGGTTGCCCCCTTTGAAGCCGCGCAGGGTGGGGGCCGCCTCCCAGGGCTCAAAGTCCTGGCTCAAGGGGGTAGGCATGGCCATTGGTCCATCCCCCCGGCGAAAGCGGTCGGGGAAGATCTGGTAGAAGATGGCGTCTTTGACCCAGTCAGGGGTGAGAGGCATACCGCATAAGTTTATGCCGGCAGGTCTCCTTGGGGAATGTGCTTTGGCCGTCACTCGCCGAGGTGCAGGGACGAGGCGTGTGGTAGGATGCCGGGGTTAGAGGGTGGGAAGAATGCCAAGGGGAAACCTCATCGTCATGACCGGAGCCTCCGGGGTGGGCAAGGGGTCCATCCGGGCCAGGCTCCTGGAGTACATCCGCCCCATGTACTACTCCATCTCCATGACCACCCGCCCGCCGCGGGTGGGAGAGCGAAACGGGGTGGACTACTACTTTGTGAGCCGGCCCGAGTTTGAGGCCAAGATCGCCCAGAACGGATTTTTGGAGTATGCCCAGTATGTCGAAGACTACTACGGTACCCCCCGCGAGCCGGTGGAAAAAGCCCTGGCCGAAGGCACGGACGTGCTGCTGGAAATTGAAGTTCAGGGGGCCTTACAAGTGGCTCGGCAAGTTCCCGAGGCCATTTTGGTCTTCATCGTTCCGCCTTCGCTGTCTGAACTGCGTCGCCGGTTGCTGTTGCGCGGGACCGATAGCCTCGAGAAGATCCGCCAGCGCCTCAAACGCGCCGAGGAGGAACTGCGCGAGGCCCACCACTTTGACTACGTGGTGGTCAACGATCAGCTTGACCGGGCGGTCTCGGATTTCTCCAGCATCATCAAAGCCGAGCGCCTCAGGACCAAGCGCATGGGAGAGGCGCTCGAGCGCGCGCTCGAGCGCGAACCGGCCCTGGAGGCAGAGCTGGATGAACTCGAACGGAAGTTAAGGAGCAATGGCCCCCAAAAGAACCCCTGAGCAGCGGCTGGCCCGGTGACGTGGGCCTATCCCGTTAGGCCTTTTCGCATTACACTGCTTTTTTGGGAGAGTAAGGATTATGGCTGAACCCAGAATCGATACCCTGCTCACCGTTACGGACTCCAAGTACCGCCTGACGGTAGTGGTAGCCAAGCGCGCCCAGCAATTGCTGTGTTACCAGTTCAAAAACACCGTGCTCGAGCCGTCTGAATGGCCCAAGATGCGCACGCTCGAGGGCGAGAAGCCCGACCCCAACCCTGTCACCTGGGCTATGCAGGAATTGCTGAGCGGGCGGCTCGTGATCGGTGAAAACCTGGTGCCCGACGACCGGCTTTCCAAGGTGCTCGATCAGCTGTACCCCCGCGAAGCCGCCGAACCCCAACCGCAGGAACGCGACCGAGACTGAGTACCTCGCCGAAGGCTTCTCGGCCTAGCGGTCTGGCAACGCGATAAGAGAGGATGATCTATCGCGTCCAGCGTAAGGCATAAATCGAGTTACCCTGATCTCAGGGTGGCCGCCGCGGCTTTAATGAATAACTAATCTGTATATACGTATTGTATATTCGTCGACCGCCTGCTGGCTGAGCGGCGAGGAGTAGGGTTATGGCGAGCAAAGACCAACGTCACCGAGCTATTCAAGAGATCATCAGCCGCGAAAATATTTCTACCCAGGCCGAGCTGGTGGATCGCCTCCGCAAGCAGGGATTCAACGTTACCCAGGCCACGGTGAGCCGCGATATCAACGAGCTTCGGTTGGTGCGGGTTCCCCTGGGGCGGGGCAAGCACAAATATGCGCTTACCCAGTTCGAGCTAGCCGAGGACGTGATGGACGAGCTCAAGCGTATCTTCCGTGGGTTCGTTCACGACGTGGATCGGGGGGAGAACCTATTGGTGTTGCGCACCGCCGAAGGCCACGCCTCGGGGATCGCCCTGTTGCTCGACCGCTTACGTCGTGACGACATCGTGGGGACCATTGCCGGCGAGGACACCATCTTGGTAGTGGCCCGCAGCACCGCGGACGCCGAGAAACTCCAGGACGAGATGGAGGGGTATCTCATCTAGGGAGCGAAGCGCCCTTCACCCGCTGTCTGCTTGGGGTAGGGGCGCTGTAGGCTATGCTCGAGTTCTCCTTTCAGGCTTTCTTGACCCTCCTGGTGGTGGTGGACCCCATCGGGTTGGTGCCAATCTTCATCGCTTTGGCGGGAGGTAGATCGCACCTCGAGCAGCGCTATCTAGCGCGCAAGGCGGTAGTGGTGGCTGGGGTGGTGATACTGGGGTTTGCCCTGCTGGGCAAGCCGGTGCTCGAGTACCTAGGCATCACCCTGGGCGCGCTCAGGATTGCCGCGGGCATCCTGCTTTTCAAAATTGGCTTCGATATGATTTTTGCCCACCTCGAGCGCGAAACCCCCGAGGAGTACGAGGAAGCCCAGACCCGCCTGGATTTCTCGGTGTTTCCCCTGGCCATCCCGCTCATTGCCGGCCCTGGCACCTTGGCCAGCGTGCTGATCCTGACCAGCGAGGCGCATAAGGCCCCATATGGCCTGGGCATAGTGCTGGGCATGGCCGGAGTGGTACTGTTGCTTACTTACTTGTTCCTACGAGCAGCGACCCCTCTATCCCGGCTATTGCGTCGCACCGGGATCAACGTCATTACTCGGGTGCTGGGTATCCTGCTGGCCGCATTGGCGGTACAGTATGTGGCGAACGGGATTCGGGCGCTGGGGCTTTGAGCCGTCGCAGGGGACTGGTAGCAAGATTCACGTACCCTTCCCTGCGGAGGATGATCCACCGCGTTTGGCGTACGACGTCAGTAAAGCCCAATGCCCCCAAACAGCGTACTCAGCGTTGGGCGGGTTTATCCTGGTACATGGCCGCATCGCTCTGGAATAAGGCTTCCTCCAGGCCCATTTCCGGGTCGATGACTGCACTTCCCGCGCTCACCCGTACCTGGAGATTGCCCCGCACCCGCTCGATCAACTCTCGAGCCTCGCTCACCGGCAGGTTGAGGTGGAGGCTCACGAACTCATCGCCTCCGACCCGAAAGGTCGCGTCCCCTTGACGCGAGAACGCCCGGAGCGAGTCGGCCAGCCGCTTTAGGGCCTGATCCCCGGCCGCGTGGCCCTGGGCGTCGTTGAGCCGTTTGAGCCCGTCCATATCCCAGTACACCATGGTGAGGGGCAGGCCTAGCCGCTTGGCTTGGGCCTGAAGCTTGGGAAAGGCGTACTCGAGCGCCCGGCGGTTGCCCAGCCCGGTGAGGGGGTCGGTAAGGGCTTGGCTGGTGAGGCTTTTGCGGGCCAACTGGCCGTAGAGAAGGCCGGCGGTCTGGATGCCGAAGGCCTGGGCGATGGGCAAAGCTTCCGGCGGGAATCCATCGGGGCTGCGCAGGTTATCGAGGTTGATGGTCGCCAGCACTTCGCCTTGGAGCACCACCGGCACGCAGATGCTGGCCTGGATCTCTCTTACCCGCCCGTGTGCTCTCAATAGCTCAGAAAGCTCCCCGGCCTGCGCTGCACTGCGTTGCTGCACTTCTGAACCGCGGATCAGCCGCGGGCGCCCCAGATGCCAAGCGGTTTCCCCCTCTCCGTACCAGAGCAGCTCGAGGTCGGCGGGGAAGGAATGGCCGATCAGCTCCTCATCAAACCCCACCTGGGCCACGAAGCGAAACGAATCGCCTTCGCGCAAGGAGATGCTTCCTGCCTCCCCACCCGGCACCACGGCCACTGCGGTCTCGAGCACCCGTTGCAATAAGTCGGCGATGTTTTCCTCCTGGCGCACCAGCCCCGAGAGCACCTCCAAAGTAGTGCGGTAGGCCATGGCCTGCTGCTCGAGGTCGGTGATGTCGGCCAGAAGACATAGCCGCCCCTCGCCCAGCGGGTGGCAACTGACCTGGAGCCAGCGCTGATCTACGTGGATCAAGGCGAAAAGACCTTGGGCCGCCCCCGCTGTGGCTAGGGCGCTGTGCTCGCGGGGAATAGGTCGCCGCGAAGCGTCGTAGGGGCTCAACCGCTTGGCTAGGGAAATCCCCAGCAGATCCTGCCCTAGCAGGGCCTGGGCGGCGGGGTTGTGCCAGCGCACCCGACCGTGCCTATCCAACCACACCGCGCCCTGGGGTGAGCCAAAGAGCACCTGGAGCTGAGCGGGAGGTGAGGTCATGGGGGGCCTTTGGCCGTATTGTCGGAGAATTATACGAAGGGGTCAACCCCGCTTTGGGGGGTCAAGGGAGCCCCGGCCAGCAGCTCGCGGGCGTGCTCAAGGGCGGTCTCCGAGTATGAACCCGAGAGCATCCGGGCCAGTTCCCGTACCCGCTCTTCTCCCTCGATGGCCTTCACCTGGACTTTCCCCCGCTCTTTGACCACCTGAAAGTGGCGCTGGGCCCGGGCGGCGATTTGGGGCAGGTGGGTCACCACCAGCACCTGGCGGGTTTGGGCCAGCCGTGCCAGGCGCTCCGCTACTTGCCAGGCCGCCTCTCCCCCCACCCCGGCGTCTACCTCGTCAAAGATTACCGTTCTCGCTTCTACCCCGGTGAGCAGCACCAGCGCTAGCATCACCCGCGAAAGCTCACCCCCGGAGGCCGCCCGCTCTAGCGGGGCCTCGCCGATGCCGGGGTTGGCGCTGAAGAGCCAGTGCACCTCTTCGAGCCCCTCCGGCCCCGGCTCGCCTAGGGGTTGCAGTTCTACCCGGAAGCGGGCCTCGGGCATCCCCAAGGTGCGAATTTCCCGCGTGGCCTCCTTGGAGAGCCGCTCCGCGGCCTGTGCGCGGGCCACAGAGAGCAGATGCCCCCGGTGCAGGAGTTCTTGCCGGGATTCCTGGATCTCCTGGGCCAGGGCAGCCAGGCGCTCGTCGGCCCGCTCGAGCTCGGCCAGCTCTCGCCGCGCCGCCTCGGCAAAGGCCAGCACCTCCTCCAGGCTGTCGCCGTACTTGCGCTGCAAGCGCTCGAGCAGGGCCAGCCGGGTTTCCACCGCCTCTAGCCGGTGGGGGTCGGCCTCCAGGCTATCCAGGTAGTCCTCGAGCTCGCGGGCTACCGCCTTGAGGCCGTCCAGGGCGGCCTCGAGGTCGCGGCCAAGGCCCCCTAACCCCTCGTCATGCTTGGCCGCGGCTTTGAGTTCCCTGAGGGCCTGGGCTATCTGCCCTACGCTGTCGTGTTCCCCGCTGAGCAGGCTCGAGGCCAGCCCTACCCGCTCACGCAAGCTCTCGGCGTGGCGCAACTTTTCGGCCTCGCGCTTGAGTTCGGCCTCTTCGCCGGGGATGATCTTGGCCGCCTCGATCTCCTTGAGCTGAAAGGAGAGCACGTCCAGACGTCGCTCGCGTTCACGGGCGGCGGCCTCGAGCCGCCCCTGTTCGGCGAGCAGGGTCTGGTGGTGGGTGTAGGCCTCACGGTAGGCCTGGAGCAAGGCCGGATCCACCAGGGCGTCCAGCAGTTCCCGCTGGGCCTTGCGCCCCAGGAGCGAGAGCGCGGCGTGCTGGGCGTGGATGGTGAGGTGACGGCTGGTCTCTTCCGCTAGCTCCCGCAGCGAGACCACCTCACCGTCTACGCGGGGGATGCTGCGGCTATGGGTGACCCGCCGCGAAAGCACCCGCCCATCAAACCAGGCCGTCACGAGCAGAGCTTCTGCGCCCGGGCGGATCATCCCCTCCGCCCGCTCTCCCAGCAGCAGCGATAGCGCATCCACCAGCACGCTCTTGCCCGCTCCGGTCTCCCCGGTCAGCACGGTCAGGCCGGGGCCGAACTCGAGCGCGACCTCCTCGAGAACGGCTAGGTTTTTTACCTCCAAACGTTCGAGCACAGGTCAAAACCCCGTATGGGCACTCTGCTTCAATCTTACACATGAACCCTGTCTATCTGTTGTAGGGCGAATCCTAGAGGGACTAACCCACGCTTCGAGCCATCGCCGGAGAAAGGTAAAGTAAATCTATGGCCGAGTTTCAGCTTCCTACCCCCTTGGTCAGTGCCGCGTGGCTGATAGAGCATCTGGCGGATGAGAAGTTGCGCATCGTGGACGTGCGGTTCTCGCTGGCCGACCCGCTGGCGGGGTACATGGCCTATCGCGAGGGGCATATCCCCGGCGCGGTTTACCTGAACCTCGAGGCCGACCTCTCGGCTCCCCTCCGGCCCGACCGCAAGGGGGGCCGCCACCCCCTGCCCGCCCCGGAAGCCTTTGCCAAGACGCTCTCCCAGGCGGGCATCGGTAACGAGCACTGGGTGGTAGCCTACGACGATAGCGGCATGGTAGCCCCCCGGCTATGGTGGATGCTGCGCTGGTTAGGCCACGACGCGGTCGCAGTGTTGGACGGCGGGGTGAAGGCGTACCTGGAGGCGGGGGGAAAGCTCGAGCCGGGTATCGCCACCTATCCCCCCACGACCTTCACCCCCCACCCCCGCCCCGAGATGCTCTTGGATGCCGAGGCGGTAGCGGGCCGCTCAGCCGATACGGTCTTGATTGATTCTCGAGCCCCGGAGCGCTACCGCGGCGAGGTCGAACCGCTAGACCCGGTGGCCGGGCATATTCCCGGGGCTATCAACCGCAACTGGGCCGATGGTTTGGACGCCAGTGGCCGCTTCAAACCTGCCCAAGCGCAACGGGCGCGTTTCGCCGAGGTCGAAGGTAAAGACCTCATCGTCTACTGCGGTTCAGGGGTGAGCGCTGCGGCGAATCTGCTGGCCCTCGAGGTCGCGGGGATCAAAGGGGCCAGGCTCTATGCCGGCTCTTGGAGCGACTGGGTGAGCGACCCCTCGCGGCCCGTGGCCAAGGGGGAAGAGGGCTGACGTTTGGGAGCGCCCCGGTCGCCCTACCTCGCCTATAGCGCCTCCAGGATCACCACTGCCAGGGCGTGCTCCTTTTCGTGAGAGAGCGAAAGATGCGCCCGCCAACCCGCGGCGGCCATCCGCTGGGCGATCTGGGGGGCATAGCCCAGCCGGGGCCGCATCCCCTCTTTCTCCACCCAGACCTCGCGCCAGCCGAAGCTGTGCGGCCAGCACTTCTGAAAAGCCTCCTTGGCGGCAAAGCGGGCCGCCAGCGCAGGCAGGGGGTCGGCCTGGGCCAGGCAGTAGGCCGCCTCCTCCGGGGTGAAGTGGCGCTCGAGGAAACGCCCTTTGTGCCGCTCGAACACCCGGCGCAGGCGCTCTACAGATACGATGTCGGTGCCAATGGCTACGATGGGCATGGTTTACTCGAGGTTGGTGTAGATACAGCCCCCGTCGTATTCCAGACGCTCCGGGCTCTGCTCATCCAAACTGTGGGGCCTCTCCGGAATGGGCAGTGTCATAGCTTCATGCTACCCCCTCGCTGCTATGCTTTGCGCTGTGCAACTGCCCAAACCCTTTCTTCGACGCATGAGCGACCTGCTGGGAGCCGAGTTCCCGGAGTTCCTCCGTGCCCTTACCTCAGGCGAGCGCAGCTACGGCTTGCGGGTCAACACCCTCAAACTCTCGCCCGAGCGGTTCCAAAGCTTGAGCCCCTGGCCGCTAGAGCCCATCCCCTGGTGCGCGGAGGGCTTCTACTACCCACCGGAAGCCCGCCCTGGCCCGCACCCCTTTTTTTACGCCGGGTTGTACTACATCCAAGAGCCTTCCGCCCAGGCGGTGGGAGCGTTGGCCGATCCAAGGCCGGGCGAGCGGGTCTTGGACTTAGCGGCAGCCCCCGGCGGCAAGACCACCCACCTCGCCGCCCGCATGGGGGGAGGAGGCTTGCTCATCGCCAACGAGGTGGACGGCAGGCGGGCTCGAGGGCTACTGGAGAACGTCGAGCGCTGGGGAGCCCGGCTCGCTGTGGTGGGGGCCCCGGTGGAACGCCTGGCCGAAGCCTGGGGAGCCTACTTCGACCGGGTGGTGCTCGACGCCCCCTGCTCGGGCGAGGGGATGTTTCGCAAGGAGCCCGAAGCCGTGCGCCACTGGGGGCCCGCGGCCCCGGAGCGCTCGGCTCGAATCCAGCGCAGCCTGATCGATCAGGCGGGCCGTCTGGTGCGCCCCGGCGGGGTGCTGGTGTACTCCACCTGTACCTTCGCCCCTGAGGAAAACGAGGGGGTGATCGCCCACTTCCTCGCCCGTAATCCCGAGTTCGTGCTCGAGCCTGCCCAGCTTCACCCTTCGTTTGCCGCGGGTGTCCCCGCCTGGGGTGGCGGCGATCCCGAACTGGCCAAGACCGCCCGGCTGTGGCCCCACCGCTTGCGCGGCGAGGGCCACTTTCTGGCCAAACTGCGCAAGACCGATGGCCATGAGGGTTCGCCGGCTTACGAGCGGGTGCCGCCGTTATCGAAGGAGGCCAGGATGGCTTGGGGGGCCTTTGCTGCCGAGCACCTGAGAACGGACCTGGAGGGCGAGATCTGGGAACGGGCCGGGCATCTTTACCTGCTGCCGGAGGGGCTGCCGAGCCTTGCGGGGATCCGCGCCCCGGCGCCGGGGCTTTACCTGGGCAAGGTGCAGGCCGGGCGGCTGTTGCCGGGGAAACCCCTGGCGCACTTTTTGCGCGCCGAGGAGGTCAGTCCGCGCCTCGAGCTGGCGGCGGAAGACCCGCGAACTTTGGCGTTTGCCGAGGGTAACCTCATCGAATGCGACGGCCCGGACGGGACGGTGTGGGTAGGGGTGCGGACCCAAGCGGGGAGCTTTGGCCTGGGGTGGGGCAAGCTTAAGGGCGGGATCCTGCGGCCTGGCCGGGCTGGTTTATAAGCTCCTGGAACTCCCCGTACGCTTGCCGCAGGGTTCCATCGTCCACGGGCTCTATCCGAACATCTCCGAGGCCCATCGGCACCGCCCAGGAGAGGCTGGTGCCCAGCTTCTTCTTGTCGCGCGCCAGGTAGGGCAGCAACCCCTCCCAGGAAAGCTCGGGTAGGGGCGGGGGCTCGAGCCAGGTCAAGAGCCTTTGCGCCGTGGGCACCAGGTCCTGGCCGCCTAGGGCCCGGCCGACCAGGCTGATGTACAACAGCCCGTAGGCTACCGCTGCCCCGTGGGAGACCTGGTGGGCGGTGGCGGCTTCCAGGGCGTGGGCCAGGGTGTGGCCCAGGTTCAGCTTTTTGCGCTCGCCCTTTTCGGTGGGGTCGGCCTCGACGACGCGAATCTTGACCGCGACGGCGCGGGCCAGATACTCCTCGAGCCCCCCCCAGCCCGGCGCCAGGGGCTCGAGCTGGAGAAGGGTTTCATCCCCCGCGATGAGCCCGTGCTTGAACGCCTCGACCAGGCCCTCCTTGAAGAGGGGGAGGGGGAGGGTGGATAAGGCCTCGAGGTCGGCGTAGACCGCTTGGGGGAAGTGAAACGCCCCCACCAGGTTCTTGCCCTCCGGCAGGTTGAGGCCAGTTTTCCCCCCCACCGCGGCGTCCACGATGGCCAGCGTGGTCGTGGGGAAGGAGATGTACCCGATTCCCCGCAAGTAGCTTGCCGCCACAAACCCGCCCAGGTCGGTGAGGGTGCCGCCCCCCACCACGTAAAGGGTGGTGTTGCGGGGCAGGGCTTCCCTAGCCAGCCAGGAGAGGCAGCGGGCGTAGACCTCGAGGGTCTTGGCCCCTTCCCCCCCCTCGAGGGCCAACCGCGCTGGGATATCCAGGCGGTCGGCTAGCTTCTCGGCAAAACCCTCCACTGCCCGGTCGTACAACAAAGCCCGGGGACCGCTAGGGTTGGCCAGCGGGCTCAGCCCATGCCCGAGCACCACCGGGTAGGCCTTAGGTGTTTCTACGGCTAGCTGGATCACAGCTCCTCCGGGTCTGCGGCTTCGTGGAAGACCTCCATTGGGGACGGGGGGCTGGTCGGCGAAGTGGGGGGGGGAGCAAACTCGGGATGAAGCCGGGTATACTCCCACAGCTTCCCGACGATCTCCTTCACCACCTCCTGCACCCGTCGCCCGTCGGTGGAGACATGGAGGTGGGCCTGGCGGTAAATCGGCTCGCGCTGGAGGAATATCTGCTGAATACGCCCCAGGGGATCTCCCCCTTCGAGCATAGGGCGCTTGCCCGGCTTGCGTCCCACCCGCTCGAAGATGGTTTGGGGGCTGGCCCACAAGGCCACCACGAGGCCCCGGTTCAGCAATTTTTGGCGGTTTTCTGGGTTCATGAAGGTCCCACCGCCCAGCGAGAGCACCAGGAAGTCTTTGTGCACCAGTTCGCCCACCGCCTCGGCCTCGAGGCGGCGGAAGGTCTCTTCGCCCAGGTGGCGAAAGATGTCGGCGATGGTGAGCCCGGTCTCGCGCTCTATATAGCCGTCCAAGTCGATGAAGTGCAGCATTAGCTCGTGCGCCAGCTCCCGCCCGATACGGCTTTTACCCACCCCCATGAAGCCCGTGAGGGAGACCCAGGTGGTGGGGCGGTCAATGTGCAGCATGGCCGGAGGATAGGTCCTGAGGCGGGAGGTTGGGAAGTCGTACGGCATGCGTCCTACGTCTTCGTGAACGGTTGTTGGCGTATGGCCTACGGCAAGGCGCTGCCATGGCTCAATATGTCCGGGCGTGCTCTTTGTACCGCTCCACGCGCTCGACGAGTTCTTCCAGGGTGTCCCCGCCGAACTTTTCCAAGTAGGCCTGGGCCAGCACGATGCCGGTAAGGGCCTCGAGGATCACGCTGGCTGCGGGCACGGCGGTGGTGTCGGAGCGTTCGCGGGCGGCGTCGGCGGGCTGGTGGCTCACCACGTCGACGGTCGGCAAGGGCTTCATCAGGGTAGCGATGGGTTTGAGCGCGGCCCGCACCACCAGCTCCTCGCCGGTGCTCATGCCCCCCTCGGTGCCGCCGGCCCGGTTGGTCCGGCGGTAGTAACCGCGCCCCTCTTCCCAGTAGATCGCATCGTGCACCTGTGACCCCGGTTTCATGGCGTTTTCAAAGCCCGTACCGATCTCCACGCCCTTCACCGCCGGGATGCTCATGGCCATGTGGGCCACCCGGCCATCGAGTTTGCGCTCCCAGTGCATCTGCGAGCCCAGCCCCGGCACCAGCCCCTTGAAGCGGGCCTCGATGATCCCGCCCAGGGTGTCGCCTGCAGCTTTGGCCTCGTCCACTCGGCGGATTACCTCGGCCTCGGCCTCCGGGTCGGTCATGCGCACCGGGCTTTCCTCGATGCGGCTGCGTAGCTCCCAATCGAAGGGGACCTTGCTCCACACCCCGGCCATCCCCGCCACGAAGCCCACGCTCTCCACCCCGAAGAAGGAGAGGAGCTTATGGGCTACCGCCCCCACCGCCACCCGCATGGCCGTCTCGCGGGCGCTGGCTCGCTCGAGCACGTCCCGCAGATCCTTGTGGTGGTACTTGATTCCCCCGGCGAGGTCGGCGTGGCCCGGGCGCGCCGCGGTAAGGGCCTTTTTGCGCGGCTCGTTCCCCGGGGCTGGGTCCATGATCTCGCTCCAGTTACGGTAGTCGGCGTTTTTGATGACCAAGGTCACCGGGGCCCCGGTGGTGCGCCCGGAGCGCACCCCGCTCACGATCTCCACCGTGTCGGTCTCGATCACCATCCGCCGACCGCGCCCGTAGCCGCCCTGGCGTTTTTTCAGCCAGGGGTTGATGTCTTCCGCGCTGAGGGGGAGCCGGCTCGGCAGCCCCTCGATGATCCCGGTGAGTTGTGGGCCGTGGGATTCGCCCGAGGTCAGAAACCGCATAGCAAGAGCCTAGCACAGAAGGGCCGGGGTGCGCCTAGCGGGCACAACAACAGCCCCCCGCGAGGCTTTGCGGGGGGCTGAGGGTGTTCGAGGGTTACCGGCCCATGGTGGTTTGCTGCTCTTTGACGATGTTGGCGGTGATGATCACGATCAACTCCTCTTGCTTGTTCTCGGTTGTGGTCTGTTTGAAGAGGGCCCCGATGAGGGGGATATCGCCCAGCAGGGGAACCTTGGTCTCGGTGTTGGTGGTGGTGGTCTGGACCAACCCGCCTATCACCACGGTTTGTCCATCCTTGAGGCGGAAGCTCGAGAGGGTGCTGTTGACCGGCAGGAAGGTGCGGTCTGAGGCTAGCACCTGAGGCTGGTCGCCGGTCTGGGTGTAGACCTCGAGGATGATCTGGCCATCGGGGGTGATGCGGGGGCGCAGCCTGAGGGTGAGGCCCACATCGAACTCCTGCACGCTTTGCTGCCCGCTGCCTTGGCCGGTGCTGGCCGCAGTGGTCACGATGAGGAGCTTGCCCCCCGCCTTCAGCTCGGCTCCGGCAGCGCTGGCCTGGCGCAGGTCGCTGGTGTCGTTGCCGTAACCGCTCTCGACGAGCAAGTTGGCGTCGGAGATGCGGCGGGAGAGGTTTTGGCTCTCCAGGGCGTTCAGGGTGGCCCGGATGTTCAAGGAGGCCAGGCTACGGGTGGCGTCGAAGATGAGGCTCAGGCCGGTCTCCAGGATGGAGGCCACCAGGTTTCCCCCCGCGATGGTGTCCCACTTGAGGCCCAGGTTGCGGATCACGCTGCTGTTGACCGCTTGGATGCGCACCTGAAGCTGCACTTGCTGCTTGGGTACGTCAAGCTGGGCCAGCGTCCCCTCGAAGTTGCGCATCTGTGCGTCGCTGCCCACGGCGATGATGCTGTTGGTGCTGGGGTCGGCGACCAGGCTCGGCAGACCGGAGGTGGTAGGGGGTTGGTTTCCAGAGGTGGCGGTGCCGGTATTGACTTTGCTCAGCGCTTCCACCAGGGCCGGGGCATTGGCGAACTTCAGCTTGTAGACCCGCTGGGTGCGCGAAGCGGCGGCAGCTTGCTCGCTGGTGGGTTTGTCCAGGCTGCTGATGAGGTCTGCCACTTCCTGCTGCTGCTGCTCGGTGCCGCGCACCACCACTATCGGCTGGCCCTCGATGATCTCGGCGCTGATCCCCTTGACCTCTTTGCGCAGGAAGTCGGCGATGCGGGCAGGGTTGGCAAAGTTGAGGGTGTAGATGCGGCGGATGATGTCGCTGGTCGGGGCTTGGACGATGGGGGTATCGATGGCCTTGATGGCCTCGGCAAGCTGGGCGTGCTGAGCCTCGGTGGCGTTGGCGAAAAGCCCGTTGGGATTGCCCGGGATGGGCTCGAGGCTGACCCCCTTGAGATCCCCGGTCAAGAGGGGCTGGAGCCGCTGGCTAGCCTGCTCAAAGGTGAGGTTTTGCAGGGCATAGGTCCGCTTAAAGGCGCGGGCCAGGTCGGCGGTCTTGAGCAGCTCGTCGAGCTTTTTTAGGTCGGCGTCGGTTCCGCGGATGTAGGCGGCTTTAGGGTTGGTGGGCACCACCGAGATCTCGAGGCTGGGTAGCTGCCCCAGCAAGAAGCTTTGCAGGTCGTTGAAAGAGACGTTTTGCAAGGTATAGAGGCGCTCGATTTTGCTGACCTGGGGTTGCTCCGCCTGGGTGGCCCCCCCGGTCAAGACCTCGTAGGTGTAGCGGCCTTTGGCCAGGGTGTCCTGGAAGCGGTTGTGCTGGGCAGTGGTACCCACGATGGAGGAGAGGGCGGCCAAGGTGTTGCCCTGCTGCACCACGATCCAGTTTACCGAGAGGCTGCCAAACTCGGTGGTGGCAAAGGGAATGAAGTTGTCCTTGACCCAGGCCTTGGCCTTCTCGTAGTCGATCTTGGTACCGTCGATGTAGACCACCGGGGGAATGCTCACCAAGTAGAGCACCCGGCTGCGGTCTCCTCCCCGCTGCTGGGCCTCTGAGAGCGAGGTGATGAGCGCGCTGGGGGCCACCACGATGGTGTTGTTCCCGATGAGCTGGTAGTCCAGGCTCAACTGGACCCCGTAGGTGTTGAAGATCAGGTCCCACACCTGACGGAAGGGCCGCCCCTCAAAGTCGAGCTTGATGTTGGGCAGGGCGGGTTTGGCGTTGGCGGCGTTCCCGTCGGTGGGGAACTCCCGGTAGATAAGGGGCTGGAGCCCGACTGATTTGGCCAGCGCCTCGAGCACCACATCCAAAGGGAGCGTGGGGACGGTTTGAGAGTTTGCGGTATTGGCGATATTTAACCGCACCGGGGCATCGAAGCGGCTGTCGGTAGGGAGGCTACCCGCCCAGCCAAAGCTCGCCAAGCCGAAGCTGAGCAGGGCCAGCGTTGCCAGCAGTCGTTTCATAGCTTCATTCACCGCCTTCAAGTTTGATAGCTAAGGACTCATCGCCGCGCACCAGGGTAGCTTCGTTTGCGGTCATGGTTTTGACCAGGACTTCGGTACCGGGGAGCTTTTCTCCCACCGGAACCACGACATAGCCTTCCTTGGTCTGGAACACCGCCACGCTGGTCGGCCCGAGGGTGGTCATGACTAGCTTGATCCCCTGTTCCTGCACGAACCCGGCCAGCCCGGAGGGGGCCGCTGGGGCCGGCGGCGCGGCGGGTTGAGAGGCCGCCGCGGTTTGGGGAGTAGCGGGGCGGGGGACGGGCTGGGCCACCTCGCGCTCGAGGGGGCTAAGCCGCAGAGGGAGCGCCCCCCCGGAGAGGCTGGCCCCGCCTGCCAGGGAAGCCGGAACCCCAACGATCTGTGGGGCTGCAACCTGGGGGTGGGGGGTGACCGGGGTAGGGGTCGGATTGCTCCGGGGCAGCGATGGACCCGGCAGAGGGACGCTGGGTTGTCGGACCTGAACCCGGCCCGAGGTGCTGGGGATCGGGGTGGCCGGTGGCAGGCTAGCCATAGCGGGCGGCGCAGCCGTCTCGATGATTAGGGGCACGAAGGGGTTTGGCGGAGCCTGTCCCTGCACCCGCCCGGGCACCCGGGGGCCAGGGGTACTGGCCTGGCCCCCGGTCTCCGGCTGAGCTGGGGCCTGGGTCGCCAAGAAGGGGATCGGCAGCACCTCGAGGGGCCGGGCCGGCGCCACGGTTCCCGGGGCCTGAGAAGTCGGGGGGATGGTTCGGGGTTGGGAGGTGGTCTCGCCGGTCGGTGGGAGGGAGCTAGCCGCCTGGTTCTGCCCAGGTAAGAAGAACAGCACGTACCACAGCGTGACCACCAAGACCAGCGCCGCCACCGCGATCAACACCTTGGTGGACTGAGGGAGCTGCCTGAGCCAACTCATGGCCGACCTCCCTGGCCCGGGGCCGGAGTGCCGCCTTGCGGCTGGTTAGCGGGCTGAGCTGCGTTTCCCGGGGCTTGGTAGACATACACCGTCATGGTCAGGCTGGTGTTGATGATGGGGTCGGCGGTTTGTCCGGAGGTTCCGCCCAGGCTCATGTTGAGCCCGGAGATGCTGCTGAAACGCTGCAGCTCCTCCAAGCGGCGCAGGAAGACGTACAGCTCGGAGAAGGGCGATTCGAGCTGGAGGGCCAGGTTCACGCTGCGCACCCCCTGCACGTCGGTTTGGGCCACCGGCGAGCGCTGGATGCTGCGCAGCGTGACCCCGCTTTGCCGGGCTTGCTGGGCCAGCGAGGCCAGCACATCGGCTAGGCGTTCTTGCGGCGGCAGCTCGCGCAGGAACTGCTGCTGGCGGGCCTCGAGCTCGGCGATGGTGCTGCGGAGTTGCCCCAGTGCGGCCTGGGCGCGGCGGCCCCGGTCGCGGGCGGCTTGCAGATCGTCAATGCCGAGGTCTTCAGGCAGCGGGCCGTTCACCGGGATGGTGGGGGCTACCGCTTCGCCGTTGCTGCCCAGCCGGACAAACTCGGCCTGTTGGCGTAAAGGCTGCACCATCCAGTAAAACCACAAAATCCCTATTACGATGGCGGCCCCGATGGCGATCAAGGACCACTCGCGCTGTCCGAATCTAGCGAGCACCCTGCTCACCTCCTTGTGCTTCGTCGACCATCCCCACGGTGGCGCTGAAGGTGTAGAGGCCGCGGTTTTGGTCGAGGGTGGCTTGTTGGAAGTTGATCCCGAAGCGGGGGGAGGATTCGAAGGCTTCGATGAAACGGACCAGCTGGGCTTGGCCCAAGGCTTCGCCCTGGAGGCTGAACTCCACCTTCACCGGCTTGCCGTCGTAGAGGTTATCTCCGGGAGCAGGCGAGTTGCCCTGACCCCGCAGGCTGGCCCCGATGCTGCGCAGGGCTACCCCGAAACGGCCGTTCTCGCGGGGGATTTGGTTGACGAAAGCGGCGATGTTGTCTGACCAGCGTATCCGGCGACTCTCCAGTTGCTGCCGTACCTGCTCCAAAGGTTGCAGCTCCTGCTGGCGGCGGAGCAGATCTTGTTGCTCACGGATAGCGGGCCGGAGCACGTCCACCTCCAGCCGCAGCTGGTCGCGTTCATCCTCGAGGGCCTGGAGCTGGCTCCAAGCGGAATAGTGCAGATAGCCCACGATGCCCAGCACTACGGCCACGAAGAGGATCGCCACCAACCGCCACCAGCCGGGCTCGACCCGGCGGCGGAGGTTTTTGGGGAGGAGGTTGAGCCTAATCAAGCGGGTTCACCCCCCGTAAGGCCAGGCCCAGCGGAACGGTGAACTCGGGGGCCAGGCTTTTGAGGTAGTCCCCGTCAAAGCGGCTTTTATCGAAGGAGATGCTTTGCCAGGGATTGGCGGGCTCGAGGGGAATTCCCAAGGTGTCCGAGAGCAGCGGGACCAGGCCGCGCAGCTTGCTGCCCCCCCCCGGCCACAAAGCCCTGCTCGATCCCCAGGTCGCCCACTTGCACCCGGAAGAACTCCAGGCTGCGCCTTAGCTCGGTGGTGAGCTCGACCAGCACCGGGCGGATGGCATCGTACATGCGGGCCGGGTTGAAGCGCTCGCGCTCGGCGTCGAAGTCGAGGAGAAGCTCTTCGTCTTCGGTGGGGATGGTGGCCAAACCGTAGCTCTTCTTAGCTTCCTCCGCCGCCACCGGGTCTAAATTGAAAGCCCGCCCAATGGCGGCGGTGAAGTCTTTGCCCGAGAGGTTGATGACGCGGTTCAGCAAGAGCCGCTCGCCCCGGGTGAGCACTAACGCGCTGGATTCGGCCCCGATCTCCAGGAAGAGCGTCACCGGAGCCTGCCCGCCCTCCGCTTTGAGCTTGTGCTCCATTGGCCTGAGCCCGGCGAAGGGTTTCACGTCGATGACCAGGGGCTCGAGCCCGGCGGCCTTGATGGCTTCAACCAGCCCTGCGATGGTCTCCTGGCGAGCCGCTCCCACCACCACTTCCATCTGCTCCCCGTCCGCGATGCTCTCCGGGTCATCCAGGGTAGCGAAGTCCAGCACGACCTCGTCGATAGGGAAGGGGATGTACCGCTCGGCTTCCCAGCGCACGGCCTCCTCGAGCTGTTTGGGCAACATCTTGGGCACCTGGATGTTACGGGTGATCACCGCCAAGTTGCTGGCGGCGGCCACCACGTAGCGTTTGCGGGTGCGCAACTCGCCCAGCATATCGCGTAACTCCCCGGCCAACACCCCCGGTTCCACGATAGCTCCGTCCTGGATGGTGCCTGGCGGTGTAGGACGGATGGCCAAGCCGCGGAGGGTGGGGGGGTGGCCGGTCAGTTCCACCAGCTTGAGGTTGGCCGAGCCGATCTCGAGGCCCAAAGCCTCGACCCGTGGCCTTAACAAGCTGCTTAGTAGCTCTCGCACTCTGCCCCCTTTCAACTCACCGGAGTATAACAAGCCAAAACCGCTACCTCATGGCTAATCGTCACACCCCACCGCGCAGAAACAGGGCGCGGGTTGGCGGCCGTTGCCCCTGGTGGCGCGCAGAAAATCCTCATCCCGAGCGTATACATCCGCATATTACCCCTATTTGCGGGGTTTATGAGGGGGATCTTAAGAAGATTAAGAACGGCTAAAGCGCCTCGAGGGCTCACCCCGATCCCACAAGGCCTGGCTTATGGTCGAAGCGCGGCAGCGACGGCTTGGGCAAACTCGAGCGTGCTTGCTTGGCCCCCCAGGTCGGGGGTGAGGGGGCCTTGCTCTAGAGCCAGGTCCACCGCTCTCTCGATGCGGCGGGCGGTCTCGTGCTCTCCCAGATAGTCGAGCATCATGGCCGCCGAGAGGATGGCGGCGGTGGGGTTGGCCACCCCCTTCCCGGCGATGTCCGGGGCGGAACCATGTACCGGCTCGAAGATGGCGGCCTGCTCGCCGATGTTGCCCGAGGGCGCGATACCCAAACCCCCCACCAGCCCCGCGGTGAGGTCGGAGAGGATATCGCCGAAGAGGTTTTCCATCACCAGCACGTCGAAGCTTTGCGGGTTGCGCACCAGCCGCATGGCGCAGGCGTCCACGATCACCTCGGAGACCTGGACGTCGGGGTAGTGCTTGGCAGCGTCGTAGGCGGCCTCGAGGAATAGCCCATCGGAAAGCGGCAGGACGTTGGCCTTGTGCACCAGCGCCAGTTGCTTGCGGCGGGTGCGGGCCAGCTTGAGGGCGTATTCCACGATGCGGTAGCTAGCCTCGTAGGTGATGACCCGGTCGGCGATGGCCACCTTGCCCTTGGCGTAGCGGCGCTCCTGCTCGACATAAAGCCCCTCGGTGTTCTCGCGCACCACAATCAAATCGGTTCCCGGGGTGGAGCCTTTGACGGGGTGGTGCTTGGCCGGGCGCACGTTGGCGAAGAGGTCCAGCCGGCGGCGCAGGTGGCGGATGGCCCCGAAAAAGCCCTCCACTTTCTTGGTGGGGCTGGTGGCGGCCCCGAAGAGGGTGGCATCGGCGGACTTGACGATCTCCACGGTCTCCTCGGGCACCGAGGTGCCTCTTCGCTCGAAGGTTTCCCAGCCTGCCTCGGCCTCTACAAACTCGAACTCGAGTCCGGTCGCCTCGAGCACGCGCCTGGCCGCTGGAACCACTTCGTGGCCGATACCGTCGCCTTCGATCAAGCAGATTCGATAAACTCGATTCATACCTCGGCTATTGTAGCTCCAACGGGGGTGACTACGCCCGGCCTAGCCAGGCCCAAATCACCACCGCAGCCAGGTAGAGCCCCAGGGCCAGGCGCAACTTGGTCGGCTTGGGGGGGTTGAACGGGTCGCGCCCGCTTGCCTGCAAGGCCCCCTCGAGGATCACCCCAGCAATCCCCAGCATGAGCAGCACATCGCCTAGGCTCATGACATTGCGCAGGATCTTGAACTGTACCGGGATCACATCTCCCAAAAACCAAAGCCGGGTCTGCTCGTGCATCAGGACATGAACGGCGTCGTAGGCGTTGCGCAAGGCGGGCTCGAGGTGGCCCAACCCAGCTTGGCGCAAAGCCGCCGCGCTCACCGGCATGTGCCCGCCGTTGGCGAGGATCACCAGGGTGTTGGCCAGCAGGCCCAGCCAGACGAACCACAGGCTTTTGAGGTGCAGGTTGCGCAGCAGGCCGTAACCTACAAAGGCCAGCACCGAGACCTTAGCGATAGGCCCGGCCAGCTCGGGGGAGAGGAGTCCCCGGACGGTGGCAAAAGCCAGGCCGCCCTCGAGCCCGGCAGCCAACACAAAAGCCCAGGCGGACTTCAGTTCAATTCTTCCGAAGTCCGGTAAGCGGGCCCCGGCGAGGAGGGCGCCGAGGAATCCGAGGAGGGCGCTGGCGAGGTATAGGCGCGTAGGAAAACCTCCCGATCCTTCCAAAGCGGGTCCTGGGACCACAGCTCCCGAAATAGCTTAGCCAGTTTGGGGTCGAACTGGCTACCGGCCAAATCCAAGATCTCGCGCAGGGCTTCCTCGGGGGTTTTGGCTTTCACGTAAGGCCGCCCAGCGGTCATGGCCTCGTAGGCGTCGCTCAGCGCTACAATCCGCGCCCAAAGGTGGGTCTCTTGCCCGGCCAGGCCATCGGGGTAGCCCCGCCCGTCCCAGCGCTCGTGGTGGTGGCGGATGATGGGGAGTACGTCGCGCATATAGCGCCGGGCGGGATGGAGCAGCTTGAGACCCTCGGTGGGGTGCAGCTTGATCTGCTCGAACTCCTCTTCGGTGAGCCGCCCCGGTTTGAGCAGGATAGAGTCGGGGATGCTGATCTTGCCGATGTCGTGAATGCGGGCGCCGTACTCGATCTTGCGCCGGTCGCTCTCGTCGAGCCCGGCGGCCTTGGCAAGGTCTTTGGCGATGGCCGCTACCCGCTCGGAGTGCAGGCGGGTGTGGGGGTCTTTGGCATCCAGAGCTTTGACCAGTACCTCGATGGTGCTATCCAAGGCTTCCTGTAGCTTGACCCGCTCGTCCCAGTAGAAGCGGGAGTAGTACAGCAGCATGAGTATAAAGAGCACGCTGAACCCGCCCCAGCCCCCCACCAGCGGGGTCTGGTAGGCTCGGGCCATAAGCAGCCCGATGGGCGCCAGGATGAAGTAGCTCGTCGAAAGCCAGCGGAAGTTATCCACCCAGATCTTGCGGAGCGGAACTCCGGAGGCCAGGTGAATTACGTAGTAAACCAAGGTGATGTTTGAGATGAATAAAACAAAAGAAGCAGCAACAATCGCTACCCCCGTGCTTACATCAAAACGCCCCAAAGTAACTGGGAGTACCTTGGTGAAAAAGTGCCACACCAGGGCTGCCAATCCTGTGACCAGGGTGTTTTGGGCGCGGTTGAAAAGATCTTTGTACCAGGGGAATGTAGGTTTGCCAAGATCAGAGCTGAAATACCCAATGGCGACGATGAGCATTGCGAGCCAAGGTGGAAAAATAATTATCGCACCCAGGATGATCACGAACAAATGCGACATCGATGCATTGATCGGGAGGTTTACGGCAACGCGGGTAGACCAAGCCACCAAGGCGATCCAAAAGATGATGTCCCACCAGGTATACCAAGCATGGGCATGACTTTGTGGACCATCGGTATAGAGGTAAACACCTAGGACAATAGCGGCCAGTGCTACCCCAAAAATATAAATGAGGGTTCGTGGTGAGACCGCCTCGGCGATGCGCTTCATTCCATGAAGAGCATAAGCGGCAGATGTAAACAATCTTTAACAGGCCTCTCTGAAAAAGAAAAAGAACCCCTGTAGGGTTCTTAGGGAAATCAGTCCTTTATCGAGAACTTACTTCCACTCAGCAGTAGCGCCAACGGCGAGTCCAAGGGCTACGAGGCTGGAGATCAGGGTCAGGGCGCGAACGATCAGTTTTTTCATGTTCATCTCTCCTTTTGGTTCTGGGTGGGGGTTTTGTTCCCCCTTGCTTGAGATCAGGGTAGACCATCCGGTTCCAATAGTCAAGAGATGTATAGTAAGTATCAACTTGGCCTAAATTGTTTATTTATCACATTACTTCAGCAATGTAAAGAAAGACCACACCCAGTATAGCACGCATACGTGCCCTTGGGTGCGGGTACAGCAAAAATTCAGGATTATTTCGTGCTGCAAATGAAAAATTGGCGAGTAAAGCCAAAATTGATAAATGGTGCTAGGAAAGCCCAAGTGGCCGTACTCATCGGTTTCTCAGGTCTTTCCTGGGCGAAATTGTAACTTTGCTGTTTAAATAAATAAAGACTCGTTTACATTTTTTTCGGTGAGCCAGTCTGCCAACAGGCGGTATCCTTTCCGCCGCGTTGGGTTTCGATCAAGGTATAGGCGTAAATGGGCCTCGAGCCAAACGGCTTTCCGGTGCAAGCGGTGCAGCCAGGGGTAATACTCCGCGCTCAGCAGGAGGCCTCCCCGGTACCCCTCGGCGATAAAGCGGGGGTCGCTGGGGGTGGAAGCCCCCCCCAGGTGCAAGACCCGCCGGGGAACCAACAGATTCTTGAAGCCCAGCCTGCGGGCCCGCAGGCCCCACTCGAGGTCTTCGTTATAGAAGAAAAAACGCTCGTCCATGCCGCCCAGGCGCTCGAGCGCCGCCCGCCGCACCAAGAGCAGCGCCCCCGAGAGCCAACTCACCGGCCTGGGTTTGCGCAGCCGCCAGTAGTTGGGGGCGTAGAAGAGCCCAAAGGACTGTAGCCTGCCGGAAGGGGTCAGCAGCACCGGCCCCGCCAGGGCTGCGGTGGGCTCCTCGTCCAGGGCGTGTTGCAGGGCCTCGAGGTCGCCGGGCTCGAGGTAGATGTCGCTGTTCATCACCGCCGTGTAAGCACCCTGGGTGTGCTCCAAGCCCCGGTTCACGGCGTAGGCATAGCCGCGGTTGGCCACTGCTATAAGCCTTGCCTGGGGAAACTCGCTGCGCACCATGGCCCCGCTGCCATCGCTCGAGCCGGTGTCCACCACCAAAAGCTCGGCCTCCGGGTAATGGGCGGTGAGGCGCCGCAGGCACTCGCGCAGGACCGCTCGAGCGTTATAGGAGACGACCACTACCGAAAGAGCCACCAGAACCAGTTTAGCTGCACCCTTATTGCACCAAAACCCCCTTTATGCGCGCTTTGCATAAAGGGGGTTTCTCGTCTGGGAGGTGGTGGGCGCGAGAGGACTTGAACCTCCGACCCCTACCGTGTCAAGGTAGTGCTCTGGCCAGCTGAGCTACGCGCCCACGTGGGCTTGGTGCGCCGTTTCCAGCGCATAGGCCGGCAACTTGCGGCCCGGTTTTGGAGGCGCTGGCCGGATTCGAACCGGCGAATGGAGGTTTTGCAGACCTCTGCCTTACCACTTGGCTACAGCGCCGCGAAAGGTGCTGCGGCGTCAACCGCAACGGGTATGCTAGCACACGCCGCAGTGGCTGTCAAAGCAGGAAAACCCCAGGACGGCGGCGCCCAATTCCGAGCAAGCCATTAGCCCCAGGGTAGCTAAATTACTGCGGGATACGCAATGCTTTAGTGGCTGCGAGTGTTATGATTGCCCTATGCGGGAGACCTATATCAAGACCTCGAGGGGCTACCGGTGGCCCTTTTCCAAGGGATTGTTGGTTGAGTCGTTGCTCAACGCCGGGGTCAAGATGCAGGTCGCGCAGTCCATCGCCCATACCATCGAAGAGCATCTGCGAGGTCGCAGGAGATCGGAAATCAGCGCCAGCGCGCTCAAGCGGCTGCTCGCCCGTGAGGTCGAGCGGGTGCTGGGCCCCGAGGTGGCGGCCCGGCTCAAATCGCAGACCCAAAGCTTTGAGGAGATCGTGGTCAAGAGCGGGGATACCCGCCGCCCGTTTTCCAAGGGGGTGCTGGCGCGTAGCCTCGAGGACGCGGGGTTTTCCACCCGCGAAGCGTACGAGCTGGCCAAGAGTGCCGAGACTGCCCTGCGCAAAGATGGGGTGCGGGAGATCGATTCCGCCGAGCTAGAAAAACGCGTAGGGCGGTTGGTGGAAAAGCAGTTTGGCCGGGCTGCCCGGCGGCGCTATACCGGGCGGCTGTGGTTGGCGGGGGAGCTTTTCGTAGAGGAGGAGCCAGGGGAGCCCAGGGTGCCCTTTTCCAAAGGGGTGCTGGCCCAATCCATCATGGCCGCTGGGGTCTCGCCAGATGCCGCTTACCGTATCGCCCGCGAGATCGAACGCCGGCTGCGCGAAGAGGGGCAGCGGGTGGTGAGCCGCGATCAGCTGCGGGCGGTGGCCTCGGCGTTGCTGGCCGAAGAGGTGGGGGAGGACCTGGCTCGCAAGTACGAGCTGCTGCGGGCCATTCGCCGCACGGTGCGCCCGGTACACCTGCTCATCGGCGGGGTGACCGGGGTAGGGAAGAGCCTGTTGGGCTCAGCTTTGGCCTACCGCTTGGGCATCACCCGACTCATCTCCACCGACACCGTGCGGGAGATCCTGCGTTCAACCGTGGCGACCGACCTGATCCCTACCCTCCACACCTCGAGCTTCGACGCCTGGACCCGGCTGGCCGGGGCCGAGGGGGCAGCTCCCAGCCCGGAGCTGATCCTGCGCGGTTTCCGCGACCAGGTGGCCCGGGTGGCGGTGGGCTTGCGGGCTATTCAGGAGCGCAGCGCCCAGGAGCACACCTCGGTGGTAGTGGAGGGGGTGCATGTGGTGCCGGGGTATCTCTCCCACCCCTCGCAGTCGCAGGTTATTCAGATTCCCATGCTGATGATGCTGGAAGACGAGGCCCTGCACCGCAGCCGCTTTATCCTGCGCGAGCGCGAGACCCAGGGCAACCGCCCGCGGGAGGATTACCTGCGCAACTTCCCCGCCATTCGCCTGATCCAAAGTCACCTCCTCGAGCTGGCGGAGCAGACCGGCATCCCGGTGATTCCGGGCGATAACCTGGACCGGGCCATCGACCGGGGGCTCGAGGTGATCGTGGAGAAGATGCAGAAGGTGTACGGGGAGGTGCTGGAAGCCGTCTAACGCGGTCGGTAGCTGTGGCACACTAATGAGGATGAAAAGGGGTTTTTGGGGCTTGGTGCTGGGCCTGCTGCTGGGCAGCGCGTGGGCTAGCCCCAGCCGCTATGCGGAGCAGTTCGAGTACGCCTGGCGGCTGGTGCAGGAGCACTACTGGGACCAGAGCCATCACGGGGTGGACTGGCAGGCGGTAGGCCAGCGCTACCGGGCCAAACTCCCCGAGGTCGGGAGCTGGAGGGAATTAGACCGGCTCATCGAGGAGATGTACGCCGAGCTCCGCGACGACCACTCCACCTACCTGGGCCCCGACGAGGCCGGGTTGTTCCTTTCGGGGGCGCAGTGCCTGCCGTTGCCCTATCCCGAGGCCTGGGAACGCCCCTCGGGGCGGGAGAAGGGGGGCTCGAGCCCCGAGGCTTCCCTTGCCTCCACCTCACCCTCCGAAGAGCCGCGGGGGGCTGCTTTTACCCCTCCCCAGGTGAGCCTGCGCGGTGGGGCGGTAATCGTTCGGTTGTCGAACTTGATAGACCCAGAGGTTGCTAGCACCCTGGCCTCCGTTATCCGCCTATATGAGGCGAAGGGGTTCCGCAAAAGCCCGATCAAGGGCTACATCCTCGACCTACGGGGAAATCCAGGGGGGCTGGCGCTGCGTATGGCCGAGGTGGCCGGGCTTTTCTTGCGGGGGTTCCCCTGGCGGATCGTAAGTCCTAGCTTGGGCACCTTTCCCCAGCCGACCCAGCCGGCCTTTGGACGGGCCAACACCCAAAAGCCGCTGGTGGTGCTCATCGATGGCCGGGTGAACTCGGCGGCCGAGGGGCTGGCCGGGGCGCTCAAGGATGCGGGGCGGGCCTTCTTGATCGGTGAGCGCACCGCAGGTAACACCGAGATCCTGATCCCCTACTGCTTCCCCGACGGGGCGGTGGCGATGGTGGCCGCAGGGGTGTTGGCCCCTTTGCGGGGGGCCACCTGGGAAGGGCGCGGGGTCGAGCCGGACTTGCCGGTGCAGGGCGCGGAGGCCCAGCTCGAGGCGGCGTTGCGCTACCTTGATAGCCCTCAGCCCAAGCGCTTCAGCCTCCCTGCATGGGTGGAGAAGATCCGAGTGGGGCGGCGCTTTTAAGAAAAGGTGGTGGCTTCGTTCAGTTGACCCCGCCTAGGCGGGACAGCTCGCGTAAAGTGAAGGCAATATGGACGTGCTAGCCATCAACGCGGCGCTCAACCGGGTGGTGTTTGGCCTCGAGGCTAAATTCGTGTTCCTGGCGGTGGGTCTCATCCTGACGGTGGCGCTCGGCTTTATTCAGTTCCGCCGGCTGGGGGTTATCGTCTCGGAGACCTTAGGGGCCATTCGCGAGCGGGCGCAGGGGTTTGGTGGGCAGATCACCCCCTTTCAAGCGGCGATGGTGGCGATCTCCGCCACGGTGGGTACCGGGCATTTCATCGGGATGATCGCCGCTATCCTCACCGGGGGGCCAGGGGCGGTGTTTTGGATGTGGCTGGGCTACCTTTTGGGCATGGCCACCAAATTTGCCGAAGCCACCCTGGCGGTGCATTTCCGCCGTGCTTACACCGACGGCAGCGTTTCGGGAGGGCCGATGTTTTACATCTCGCGGGGGCTTGGCCGCCGCCTGGGGCGCTTCGGGAATGTTTTGGGCGGGGCTTTTGCCCTTTTTGCTGCGGTCGCTGCTTTCGGGATTGGCAACCTCTCCCAGGCCGGAGCGGTAGGCAACGCTCTGCAGGCTGCTTTCGAGGTTCCCCCGGCCATCACCGGGTTAGTGGTGGCGGTCATCGTGGGGGTCATCATCGGGGGAGGCATTCGGCGTATCGCGGCGTTTGCCCAGTTCATCGCGCCGATTAAGCTGCTGCTGCTGGCCCTGGCGATTCTCCCCCTGCTCATCCTCTACGCTGCGCAGATCCCCACCGCCCTGGCCCAGATTTTCGCCTCGGCCTTCAACCTGCAAGCCTTCGCGGGCGGGGCGGTGGGCAGCTACATCGCCGTGATCAACGCCGGGTTGGGGCGGGGCATCTTTGCCAATGAGGCCGGGTTGGGTTCGGCTCCCATCGCCCACGCCCAGGCTCAGGTGGACCACCCGGTGCGGCAGGGGTTCTGGGGGGTGGCGGAGATGCTGGTCTCGCTCACCGTGACCACCCTGATGGCCCTTACTTTCCTGGCCTCGGGGCTTTGGCAGCGCGAAGGGGTGGGCGCTGCGCCGCAGGCGGCGGTGACGATGTTTCAGGCTTACCCGCTGAGCATCGGCCAGATCGTCCTAGCCCTGACGCTGGCGGCTTTGGCCTTCGGGACTATGGTCTCGTGGGCTTTTTACGGCGAAGAGGCCGCCAGTTACCTCTTCGGCGAGGGAATCCGCTGGCCGTACCGGCTGGCTTTCACGGTGATGGCCTTTGTGGCCCCCATCGGTGGTTTCAAGGCGTTTATCGATATCTCCGACACCCTCAATGGCTTTATGGCTATTCCCAACCTGCTGGCTTTGCTGCTCTTAGCCCCGCTGGTTGCGCAGCTGGTACGGGAGTTCTTCCAGGGTGAACCCTGGCGGATCCCTGAAGATTAAAGGCCGCGGCCCAACCCCCGCGGTGGGGGCGTTGAGGCACACAGCAGAGGAGCCGCTACGTTTAGACTCTTCTCGTGGATGAAGCGTCTAAACGGGTGGTAGTTGGCCTATCCGGGGCTTCAGGGATGCCGTATGCGCTCGATCTGCTTCACACCCTGCGCCGGATTCCCCACTTGGAGATTCACCTGGTCATGACCCAAGGGGCCAAGCGGGTGTTGGTCGAGGAGGCCGAGACCCCCGTGGAGGCCGTGGAGGCTTTGGCCCACGCCGTCCACCGCTCCCCCGACCTGGGCGCTCCGATCGCCTCGGGCAGCTTTCGCACGGTAGGGATGGTGGTCATCCCCTGTAGCGCCACCACCCTCGCCAAGATCGCCTGGGGGCTGGCCGACAACCTCTTGACCCGCGCAGCCTACGTCACCCTCAAAGAGCGGCGCCCGCTGATCCTGGTGCCCCGCGAGGCCCCCCTGCCGCTGCCGAGCCTCGAGGCCATGGTCAAAGCGGCCCAGGCCGGGGCCACCATCCTCCCGGCCAGCCCCGGCTTCTACCACAAACCCCAACACATCGAGGACCTGCTGGGCTTCATCACCCAGCGGATCCTGGACTTGCTAGACATTTCATACCCGCGCTCGGCCCGATGGAAAGACGAAGGGTAGAAGAGGCCAGGGCCGCCCGGAGAAACAGGCTGGTCGCCGATACGTCCGCCGCTTTCCCTCAGGTCTGGATGAGGCCATGCGGGGCTCGAGGCCGCTTTGGTCGAGAAGCGCCTCGCCCGTGGCGTCTTGGGAAGAGGGCATCGCTGGTCGGAGGGCTCGAGCCTGAAAGAAATTCACGGCCGCTCTCCTAGGCGACCCCCACCCCCTTGGAGGCGTTGGCCGATATTGATCAGCAAAGCCCCTATACGGCGAGACAGAGAGGAAGGGGCTGGGCGCGTAGCAGCGGCAGCGATGAGCTGGTCTTGCCTGGCCGCCTGAAGTAGCTCGCTTTGCCGTTGCCGGGAAATCTTTTCGAGCGCATAGTAACTCCATCCCATAATCCCCTCCCGTAAAGCGCTGAAAAACGGGTTCTGCGTCGGCGTTGCCAGCGCCACGAGTGACACACCAGCAGCGTATCGGTCGAAGAACTCACCGACTATCCGGTTTTGGTGGGGTAGGGCGAGGGAGTGGTAAGCAAAAGCCCCCGGCTTATCGCTGGGGGCCGTCCGAAAAAAGCGAAGGCTGCTCGGGGCAGGCCATCCCCCCGGGCCAAGCGAGGCCTTCCATCGCATCTTTTCCGCCCTGGCGCAGCGCCGCCCCACCCGAGCTGGGAGAAGCCCTAGGGTTCGCGGGTGGCTGACCGTCTTCAGCGCAGAAAGAACATCGCGTACACCGCCCCGATGAGGATGCGATAGATGGCAAAGGGCACGAAGGTGTTGCGGCTGACGAACTCTAAAAGCCAGCGCACCGTGAGCAGCGCGGTGACGAAGGCGGCCACGAACCCTATCGCCATCAGCCCGTACCCCTCATGGGGGAAGGTGTGGGCGCTTTTGTAGAGGTCATAGGCGGAGGCGGCCAGCATGGTCGGCACCGCCAGGATAAAGGAGAACTCCGCCGCCGCCCGCCGCGAGAGCCCCGAGACCATCCCCCCCACGATGGTGGCGGCACTGCGCGAGGTTCCGGGAAAGATGGCCGATAGACCCTGGAAGGTTCCGATCAAAAGGGCCCGCCCTAGGGGCATCTGGTCCACGTCTTCGTAGCGCTGGTGGCCTTGCAGCCAGCGGTCTACGAAGAGCAGCACTACCCCCACCCCCACCAGGGCCACCACCACGATGAGGTCGTTGCCCAGGATGCGGTCTTTGATCACCCGGTAGAGCCCGAAGCCGATGATCCCGGTGGGGATGAAGGCCACGACGATGCGCTTCCATACCTCGAAATCCCGTAGGAAACGCTCGAGGTACAGGCTCAGCACGGCCAGGATGGCCCCCAGTTGGATCACGATGAGGAAGCTCTTGGCGAAGTCGTCGCTCTCCACGGGGATCTTGAGCAGGTGGGCGGCCAGGGTGAGGTGACCGGTGGAGGAGACCGGCAGAAACTCGGTAAGCCCTTCGATAACTCCCAAAACGAGCGCTTCAAAAGCCGTCATACCGCCCTAATCCTTCCTGCTCTTGATGAGCGGAGCCTGAAGCCCCTCCGCGTAGTACGATTCTGGCGTGAAGGTTTCGGTGCTGTTGCCCGCGGCGGGATCGGGGGAGCGGCTGGGCCGGGGGCCCAAGGCCTGGCTCGAGGTCGGTGGGCGCACCCTCTTGGACTGGGCCCTCGCCGCGTTCGCCTGGGCCGATGAACGGCTGGTGGCGCTGCCTGCGGGGTATAGCCTGGACCGCCCCGGGGTGCGCTGTTTGCCGGGGGGCCAAACCCGCCAGGAGAGCGTATACACCCTTTTGCTCGAGGCCACTGGCGACCTCGTGCTCGTTCACGACGTGGCCCGGCCCTTTCTGCCCCCAGCCGTCACCCAGCGGGTGCTCGAGGCCGCCCGCCAACACGGCGCGGCGGTTCCGGTGATCCCGGTGCCCGACACCCTCATCCAAGAAGCCGGGGGGTTCTACGGCCCCCCCGCCCCGCGCGAGGCCTACCGCCTGGTGCAGACCCCGCAGGGGTTTTGGCGGGAGCTGTTGCTCGAGGCCCACCGCAAAGCACGCCAAGAAGGGCTCGAGGCTACCGACGACGCGCAATTGGTGTTGGCCCTGGGGCGGCGGGTGGCCCTGGTGGAGGGCGACCGCCGGGCGTTCAAGATCACCTACCCTGAGGACCTCCCGCTGGCGGAGGGGCTGGCTCGGGTTTGGGAAGCGCCATGATCGAGCGGTTTTCCCCGGCCAAGGTCAACCTGGGCCTGTCGGTGCTGGGCAGGCGGGCGGACGGCTACCACCAGCTGCACACCCTCTTTGCCGCGCTCGACGTGGGTGACCGGATCGCCCTCGAGCCCGTCCCCCAGGGCGTTCACCTGGAAGTCAGGGGGGCCGATCTACCAACTGGGCCAGGGAATCTGGCCTATCGGGCGGCGCAGGCCTACCTGGAGGCGGCGGGGAATCCGGGCGGGGTGCGGATGCTGCTCGAGAAGCGCCTGCCCGTCGCCGCTGGGCTGGGGGGGGGCTCGGGGAATGCGGCCACGGTCCTGCTCGGCCTGCGGCAGCTCTACCCGGCGCCGCTGGACCTATTTCCCATCGCCCGAGCCCTAGGGGCGGATGTACCGTTCTTCCTGCGAGGAGGGCTGGCCGAAGCGCGGGGGATCGGGGAGGTGCTCTCCCCCCTCGAGCCCCTCCGGCTCCATCTGGTGCTGGTCAACCCCGGCCTGGCGGTTTCCGCCACGGAAGCTTACCAAGTCACGAAGCCCGACGACTACGCTCCCGAACTGCCCGTCGCCGCCATCCTGGCGGCCCTGAAAGGGGGGGAAGAGCCTCCCTGGTGGAATAGCCTCGAGGCCCCGGTCTTCCGCCTCCGCCCCGAGCTGGCCGAACTCAAGGCGGCGCTCCGGGCGTTCGGGTTGCGGGGCGTGCTGATGTCCGGTTCGGGCTCGACCTTCTTGGCCCTGGCCTCGGACCCAGCCCAAGCGCAGCATCTCGCTGCCCGGCTGCGCGAACGCTTTCCGCGCTTTTGGATTCGCCCAGCCCAAAGTGCCTGAGGTCAGGCCATTTTCAGCCGGAGGGTGTAAGATCAGGCTTGTCACCGGGGGAGCCCGGCCACACGGCCTGGGCTGAGAGGGCGCAAGCCCGACTCTTGGAACCTGATCCGGGTCATACCGGCGTAGGGAGAGTGACCAGAGAAAGGCCCCTTCTCGGTGACACGAAGGGGGTTTTATGTTTTGGAGCACACCGCGCAACACGTTGGCCAGAGGGATCGTCTGGATGGGTGGGTTACTGGGCCTTCTCATGGCCCCGGCCTTGGCCCAACCCACTACGCTCACCGTTCTGACCCACGAGAGCTTCAACCTCGACAAAAACCTCATCGCCCAGTTCGAGCAAGCATCGGGGATCAAGCTCCGCTTCCTCAAGGCTGGGGACGCGGGCGAGACCCTGAACCGGGCCATCCTGACCAAGGCTGCCCCGGTCGCGGACGTCCTCTACGGCTTCGACAACTCCCTGCTCTCCAAGGCGCTGGCGGCGGGCATCCTCGAGCCCTACCGCTCCCCTCAACTCCCCTCGCTCCGCAGCGAGTTCGTCCTCGACCCGACCTACCGGGCCCTCCCCGTGGACTTCGGCTACGTGGCCCTCAACTACGACAAAGCCCACTTCAAGGACAAAGCCCTGCCCCAGACCCTCGCCGACCTGGCCCGCCCCGAGTTCGCCAAGCTCCTGGTGGTGGAAAACCCGGCCACCTCGAGCCCCGGCCTGGCCTTTCTGCTGGCCACGGTGGCGACGTTGGGCGAGGACGGCTACCTGGACTTTTGGGAGGGCCTGCGCAAGGGTGGGGTGAGGGTGGAGAAGGGCTGGAGCGAGGCCTACTACACCGCCTTTAGCAAAAACGGGGGCGACCGCCCGCTGGTGGTCTCCTACGCCACCAGCCCCGCCGCCGAGCTGTTCTACTCCGAGAAAAAGCTCACCGAGCCCCCTACCGGCAACCTGCTGCTGCCGGGGAGCAGCTTTTTGCAGGTGGAGTTCGTGGGGATCCTCAAGGGCACCAAGCAGCCCGCGGCCGCCCGCAAGTTCGTGGACTGGCTCCTCTCCAAGCCGGCGCAGGAGAACATCCCCACCCAGATGTGGGTCTACCCCACCCGCAAGGACGTGGCGCTGCCGGAGGTCTTCAAGTGGGCGGAGGTTCCCAAGGAACCCGCCCAGCTCTCCCCCCAGCGGATCGCCCAGGGGGCTGAGCGCTGGGTGCGCGAGTGGACCGAGGTAGTGCTGCAAGGCCAGAGCGCCCTCGCGGTGCGCAAGGCCCGGCGGTGAGGCGGCTCGAGCCTGCTCGCTGCGGGGCCTGGCTGGTGTGGGTTTTCCTGGCCCTGGCCCTGCTCTACCCGCTGGGGCGGATCCTCGCCCTGGGGCTGGGGGAGGGGCTAGGCCCCACCCTGGCCAACCCTTACTACTGGGGACGCCTGGCCTGGAGCCTGGCCTACGGGCTGGGCTCGAGCCTATTGGTGGTCGCCCTGGCGCTTCCGCTGGCCTACGCCTTCCGCTACCGCTTCCCCGGGCGCGACCTGTGGCTTTCCCTGGCGACGGTCCCTTTTGTGCTGCCCACCCTCGTGGTGGCGCTGGGCTTTTTGGCCCTGGTAGGCCCCCGTGGGGTGCTGGGGGTCGACCTCTACGGCACCCCGTGGATCCTCTTCTGGGCCAGCGCGTTTTACAACCTGGGGCTGGTGCTGCGGATGCTGGTGGCGGTCTTGCCGGCCCTCGAGCCCCCCCTGGCCGCCGCCCGCACCCTGGGGGCCAGCCCGTGGCGGGCCTACTGGCGGGTGGGGGTCCCCCTGCTGGCCCCGGCCCTCCTCGCGGGGGGTGGCCTGACGTTTCTCTATAGCTTCAGCAGCTTTGGCCTGCCCCTCCTGCTGGGTGGGGCGCGCTACGCCACGCTCGAGGTCGAGGTCTACGGGCTGTTGGCCTACCGCCTGGCCTTCCCCGAGGCCACCGCTTTGATCCTGCTGCAACTGGCGGTGTTGGCGCTGGTGAGCCTGCTTTATCTGGGGGCGCAAAGGCGCCTGGCCCTTTCCCTGAGCGCTGCCCCCCGGCCCAAGCCCTTGCCTCCCGCCGCGGCCTGGCGTCTGGCGGCGGGCGTCTGGCTGTTTTTCCTGGCCCTCTACGCCCCGCTGCTGGCCCTGCTGGCTCGAGCCTTCGCTGCCCCGGGGGCTCTGGCCTCGGCCTGGACGGGCGGGGACTTCACCCCTGGCGCGCTGGCCCTGGCCAACACCCTGCGCTTTGCCGGTCTCAGCCTGCTCGTTGCTTTGCCGCTGGGCTTCCTCTATGCCTATGCGGTCTGGCGGGGGGAGCGGAGCCTCGATCTGGCGGGCCTCTTCCCGCTCATGGTGAGCCCGGTGGCGGTGGGGCTAGGGTATCTGCTGGCGTACCCTAGCCTGAGCGGTTCGCTCTTGATCCTGATCGGGGCCTACGCCCTGCTGAGCTATCCGCTGTTGGCCCGCGCCCTGCTGCCCGCCTTTCGGGCTATGCCCAAGGGGGTGCTCGAGGCCGCCCGGGTGCTGGGGGCCGGCCCCTGGCGGAGGCTGTTGCGGGTGGAGTGGCCCCTGCTGCGGCCTGCCCTCCTCTCGGGTACGGCCCTGGCCTTGGCGGCGGTGGTGGGGGAGTTCGGGGCTACCCTGGTGCTGCGGCGTCCCGAGTGGGCCACCCTCGCCCTGGCCATCTACGAGCGCTTGGGCAAGCCGGGAGCGGAGCCCTTCCAGGAGGCGCTGGCGCTGGCGGGGTTGTTGGCTTTGTTGGCGGGGGGGTTATTTTTGCTCTTGGATCGAGGGCGGAGGGGGTTGGGTTGAGCACCCTCACCCCTGAGCCTCGAAAATCCGGCGCAAGGGTTCGAGCAAGGGGGGTAAGTTTTGCGTCGCTGTATCCCAAATAATTCGAGAACTGATCCAAGGGTACTCGTGCACTAGGAAATTTCGCATCCCGTTCATCTTCTCCCAAGGGATTTCGGGGTGCTGGGCCTTGACTTCATCCGGGATATGCCGCTCGGCCTCGCCGATGACGATAAAGCAGTACACCACCGCCTGGAGGGTGCGCCGGTCTCGAGTAAAAGCCTCGAAATCCAGACCCTGGGTGTAACTGCACACGTCCTGAATAGCCTCCAATATGTCACCTAACCAGTGCACCCAGTCCCTAGGCGGCACGAATAGCCTCCCTCAGCACCTTTTCCCGCATCCAGGGCCGTAGCCCATCCGGTGTAACCACGTCCACAGCACACCCCAGCCCTGCTTCCAGCGCCTGCTTCAGCTCGAATAGCTCGAACAGCCCTACCCTGGCCTCCGGCTCGAACTCGACAATCACGTCCACGTCGCTATCGGCGCGTGCTTCCCCCCTCGCCGTCGAACCGAACAGGGCCAGGCTCGCCACCCCAAAGCGCCGGGATAGTTCGGGAAATTGAGCCCTCAGGATGGTCAGCGCCTCGTCCCGTAGCATCCCCTTCAGGGTAGCAGAAGGGCCGCTGAGGTTTGGCCTGCAGAAGCAGCCGCTCGGCCTCAACACGCACCGCAAGGCAATGGCCGGCTGCTGGCCCTTGGGGGGTTGCGGGAGTCGCCTAGAGGAGCCGGATCCCCTCCCGCAACGCCTCGCCCACGATGCCAATTTCGTTCTGGCGGGCTTCTAGTTCCTCTGGGGTGAGGGCCACGTACTCGGCCCGGCGTAGGGGAAGGCGGTAGAGCGTTTGGAGCCGCTTCAGATAAGGAACCCCCCGGAATGCGCCCGAGACCACCAGGAGGTCCCAGTCGCTATCCTCCAGAGCATCCCCCCGGGCCCTCGAGCCGAAGAGCCAAGCTTGCTCGATGGGTAAGGCTGCTCCGGCCAGCACCTCGACTAGTCTCTCTGTAGCTGGGACTCTACCCATTGCAAAATCTCCTTGGCGGCTTCAAGGCGATCCCTGGCTTCGTCTTGCCGGTAGAGACGAGCAGGAACCGTTCCTGCGGCATCCGGGTAGCGGGTGAGCAGGTAATCCGGAGTAAGTAACCGGGCTTGCTCGAGCAGGCCAGTTTCCGCACCCAAAGCCTCGGCTAGCTCGATAAGGTCATGCGTGCGAGGCAACTTCAGGAAGCGCTCAATATATAGGGCTTTCAGGGCTTTCTCTGCAGTCTGCTGCCCGAAAAAGGCTGCTGCATAGAACCTCGCTCCCTGAAAAAGCACCCTGGCTGAGGCTAGGTCCTCTTGGGCCTGCAGAAGCAGCCGCTCGGCCTCAACACGCACCCTCCCAGTATATGCCGAAGCCCCCGGAGTGTTGTAGGCACCGGCCTGGGCCTACGCGCGGGCTAGCTCGGCCTTACCCTCCTCGGCGGACTTCGCAGCAGCCGGCTTGCTGAGCATGGCCCAGGCCATGGCGACAAAGACCATGTGGATGGGCTCGACCTGTACCACCGGGAACCAAAACAGGTAGTAGCCCAAAAACCCAAGAGCGGCGGAGGCTAGCAGGACGGCTTCAGGGGTGCGCCTGCGAAATAGGGCCAGAGGAGCTAGATACAGCACCGCCCACAACAGTGCATCGAAGAGGCCGTAGCTCACTAGCCGATCGAGGAGCATATTGTGCGCCCGATCTACACCGAAAGGAACCAGAACACTGGCGTTTTTCTCCCCCTTGTACTCGGCAAAGTGAAAGAGAAGCCAGCGCGAGCGGATGGGGCGGCCTGGTTCCTGGTAGATTTCCACCCCCGTAGGGAGGTCGCGCCAACCCAACTCGATTTGGTAGATACGGACTAGATTAGGGTCGTTAAGAGGAGGGTTGCGCATCTGGGCTAAGCGCAAGGCATCCGGCCCGCCCCCAAGCCAAGGAGCTAAGGGGATTTCGCGCAGTTTTGCCATGGTGAGTTTCCAGATATATATTCGGCTTTGGCCGGTAGAAAAAGACCCAATATCGCGCCAGTCTTTCAGGGGCGCAGGCAGCTCCCGGGCAGCTAGAGAGCTGGTTGCGAGCAGGAGGCTCATCAAGAAGACCTGTTTCGAACGTAGGGCAATGTTAAGGGCGATCAGGACAAGCAGGATTCCCAGCAAGGTTGAACGATTGCTCCCGATGCCCAAGGCCATACCCAGCGGCACCAGCCCCAACAGTACCCAGCTACCCCGCTCCCAGCTTAACCACAACCCGGCTATTGTGGCGGCCAGTAAGAACCCTGCTAGCATCCCGTAGTTACCGATAGTCCCTTCAAAGGGATGGTTTTGGGGTGCCAAAAAGTAGATTAGGCGAGGAAGAGGATCTAGCTGATAGTAGGAGAGTATTACACTAATGGCTTCGATGATTCCGCTGATGAATACTCCCCAAAGGGCCAAAGAGATGGCCTCCGGGCGGCGTCGCAGGAGGCAGTAGACGAAGAGCAACCACGACGCCAGGGCTGCTTGGTAGATGAGTCCATCCAGGCGACGGGAGGGTCCCAGGAGTGTAAAGGCCCACTCATCTCGGGCGTTTAGGCTAGAGAGTCCCACCAACAGAAGGTGAATAAGCAGCAGTACCGGGAAGGCTTCTCGCCAGTACTGCCGCAACCAACTCTTGACGCTCAGGAGGCCGACAACCCCGGCTAGAACTAAAAGCATCAGCTTAGGTAGCAGGATAAACAGCTCTTTAGAAGCACTGATGGGGTCGTCAAAGGCCTTTACCGGCCAGAGCAGCGTGCCGGGGAGAAAGGCCAGAGGAAATAGTAGGGCAAAACCGCCTAGAAGCCAGGGGCCAAATCGCAGGGGATTAATCCTCAAGGGCATGCCCCCAGACTAAGCCCTGCTGCTTCCACTCGCAGGGTGATCTGACCCGCCTGGCCCCAGGCGCAGAAGTTATCCGCGTCCCCACCGGCGTAGACGAAGTGGTACTCTGGTCGGGGAGGGCGCAGGCCACCATCCGTGAGTTCGCCGAGGTCCCGCGGGTAGCGGGCGTGGTCGGTGTGAAACACCAAGGCTACTCCCCGTGTTTCGTATAGGTACTGGCGAAGCGCTGCTTCACGAGCGCGGCTCCAAGCTTGGAAGCTATAAGTTACGAGAGCCACTGCCAGGGTTAGCAAGATACTTAGCACCAAGAGGATTTCTATGAGGGTAAATCCGTGCTTGCGCATAGGCAAAAAGGCGGGGGAGCCCCCGCCCAAAAGATGGTTTGGATGCCTCGCTTAGTTAGAGAGGACCAGCTGACCGTTGGAGCTGTCGTAGAAAGCTTTGCTCTTGGAGCCGTTAGAGAAGGTGACGGTGACCTGGAAATCGGTGCTGTTGTTTAGCACTGCAACTGAGCAGCCCGTTACCACAGCGGGTTTGTTGATCGTCGAGGGGCAGCTGGTGGCGGTTACGGCTCCCGTGGTGGAGTCACGAGTGGCCTCAATTTCAGTGGCGACGTTCCTGGTGTAGGCAATGGCGGCGGTGTCGTTGGAACGTTTGCGGGCGTTGAGCAGGTTGGGGATCAGCACCGCGGCCAGGATGGCGATGATGGCGATGACGATCAGGAGCTCGATGAGGGTGAAGCCTTTGGTCTTGTTCTTGCGCATACTTTCCTTCCTTCTAGGGGCCGCGCCATGTATATGGATATGGGCGCGGTATGGGTACTGCTGGCGAGAGGGCCTATTGCCGGTGTGACGACGAAAAGACAACGGCCTACGTCTACCATCCTAGGGTTCACCCGCCGGGGGGCTTGTGACGAATGCACCTAGGAGGGAGGAGGCGCAGGGGGGCAAGAGAGCAAGGGATACCGGGGAATGAAGCACTGCGCCTCCTTAGGCAAGAGTGTGCCGCGAAGGTTTAAACAAACTGTAAAAACGCATAAGATGGGCCTATGGGCGAAGCAGCCAAGCTGCTGGCACGGCTCAGCTTCGAGGAGTACCTGGTCCTAGAGGAGCGCGCCCCCCGCAAGCACGAGCTGGTGGACGGGGTGATGTACGCCATGGCCGGGGCCAGCGACCGGCACAACCGCATCGTGGTCAACCTGGTGATGGCCCTGGGGCCCGCCGCCCGGCAGAGGGGCTGCGCCCTCTACGCCAGCGATATGAAGCTGCGGGTGGGCCGCGACACCAGCTACTACCCCGACCTCATGGTGCTCTGCCAGCCGGATGCCGGAGAGTACTACAAGGAGCGGCCTTGCCTGGTCGTCGAGGTGCTCTCGGCCAGCACCGAGGCCACCGACCGGCGGGAGAAGCTGGCCCATTACCGCCGCATCCCCAGCCTGGAGGCGTACTTGCTGGTGGACTCGAGGGTGCGCCGGGCGGAGGGGTACTACCGCCAGGGCGAGCAGTGGTTCTACACCGAGGCGGTGGGGGCGGGGGAGGTCCGCGTGCCCTGCTTGGAGGTGAAATTGGGCCTGGAGGAAATCTACCAGGGCTTGGATTTGCCGCAAGAGTGGCAGGAGGAGGGGTGAGCGTGGGCGAAGCGGCCAAGGTGCTGACCCGGCTCGGCTTCGAGGAGTACCTGGCGGCCGAGGAAAAAGCCAAGGTCAAGCACGAGCTGGTGGACGGGGTGATGTATGCGATGGCGGGGGCCAGCGACATTCATAACCGCATCTCGGGCAATATCTTTGCCCGGATTTGGGGAGGGACGCGGGGAAGCCCTTGTCGGGTCTACATGAGCGACATGAAGCTCAAGATCGACAACTGGCGCAGCTACTACCCGGACGTGATGGTGGTGTGCGCCGACGACCCCCACCCCTACTACAAGGAGTCTCCCTGCCTGATCGTGGAGGTGCTCTCGGAGACTACCGAGGTGGTGGACCGGCGGGAGAAGCTCGAGCACTACCGCCGCATCCCCAGCCTGGAGGCGTACTTGCTGGTGGACTCGAGGGTGCGCCGGGCAGAGGGGTACTACCGCCAGGGGGAGCAGTGGCTCTACACCGAGGTGGTGGGGGCGGGGGAGGTCCGCGTGCCCTGCCCTTCGCTACGCCTCTCGCTGGAGGAGATCTACGAAGGCATAGAGCTGCCCGACCGGCTTCCCGAGGATCCCGATGCTTGACAAGAGGGGCGCAGGCGGCTAGTATTCTCTTTGCTCTGGGGCTGTGGCGCAGCTGGGAGCGCGTCTGAATGGCATTCAGAAGGTCAGGGGTTCGAATCCCCTCAGCTCCACCAGAAAATCTTCCCCGGCAGGGTTGCCGGGGAGCTTCTTTTTACCGGAGCCCGGTGCACGGGTAACTTGATTCGTCAGACGTCAGACGTCCTACGTCATACGTCGTACGCAGGGGATCGGTCCCTCGGGTGTACGAGCTTTGCTCGTCCCGAAGGGGATCGTCCCCCGGGTGTACGGGCACCGCCCGTCCCGCTAGGGGATCGTCCCCTAGGTGTACAGCCATAGGCTGTCCCGAAGGGAATCTACCCCCGCGTTTAGCGTCTGGCGTTTTGCGTATTGCGTATGGCGTACGACGTACGACCCCCTAGATACATCTTTATAAGCCCTATTTACATCCCTCCGGCAAGATAGGAGGGAAGTGTTGATTGGTATGCCGCCAAGGTTATGGATAGAACCAAATACTCCACGCGCATTTCTCGGGGAGTTTGGCGCAACCTGAACCGCCCAGTGCACCTTCCCCGTCTGAATCTACCCCAGCGCTTCACCCTGCTGGGGCTCGCGGTGACGTTGTTGCTGGCGGGGGGGTTTGGTTATTGGCTCAGCCAGCGGATGGCCCAGGAGGCCCTACAGGATAGCGCCCGCGAGACCGCTGCGCTGGTGGCGGGTTGGGTGGGGGAGGTCTCGGCGCAGGATTTCCTGCCGGGTGAGCCGGCGTACCAAGCTTGGCGGAGGCGGCTGGAGGGGGTTGGCCGCTTGGGTGGGGTGGAGGTTCGGGTGTGGAGCCCCCAAGGGGCGCTGATCTACCCCGACGATCCCCATCCGATCCAGCAGGACGGGGTCAGGCGAGCCCTGGCGGAAGGGGCGGTTTCGGCCAGGGTTACGGAGGGGCGGCTCGAGGTGGTCGTCCCGGTTCGGGTGGCGGCTCGGGTGGTGGGGGCGTACCAGGTCTACCGGCCCGTGGCCCCCCTCGAGGAGCGCGTCTCGCGGCTGCAAGCCTGGGCCTGGGGGGGGTCGCTGGGGGTGTTCGCCCTGGTGTTCATGAGCCTTTTCCCGTTGCTGCGCGGGGCCAGCCGCGAGATCCAGCGCATGGCCTACCATGACCCCCTCACCGGCCTGCCAGGCCGCCACCTCCTGCGCGAGATCGCCGAGGCTACCCTGGCCCGCACCCACCGCACAGGGATGGGGGTGGCCTTGGTGATCCTCGATCTGGATCACTTCCAGGAGATCAACGACACGTGGGGGGCTCCTGCCGGAGACCTGTTGCTCAAGCGGGTAGGTGAACGCTTGCAAGCCGAGCTGCGGCCCGGGGATGTGCTCTGCCGCTGGGGCGGGGACGAGTTCGCCCTGCTGGTCAGCGACGTCAACCTGAGCGGGGTGGCCGAGGTCGCCAAGCGGATCCTGCTGAGCTTCGGGGAGCCGTTCGAGCTGCCCGGGCACCGGCAAAGGGTCTACGTGCAAGCCAGCTTGGGGGTGGCGCTGTACCCCGAGGACGGGGCCAGCCTCGAGGAGCTGCTACGGGCCGCCAACGCGGCGTTGCGCCGGGCCAAGGAGGACGATTTAGGCGTTGCGTTTTACCGTACCGATCACGATCGCCACACCCAAGACCGGCTGGCCCTCCAGGCGGCGCTGCACCAGGCTTTCCAGGAAGACGACCTGACGCTGCACTACCAATCCATCCTGGACCTGAAGACCGGCGCCTTGGACCGGGCTGAGGCGCTATTGCGCTGGTACCGGGTGGGCGAGCTGGTCCTGCCCGGCGCGTTCATCCCTGTAGCCGAGGAGAGCGGATTGATCCAGAGCCTCGACCGCTTTGTGCTGCGGCGGGCCACCTCGGAGGCAGCCCGGCTGGGATTACAGGTCTCGGTCAACCTCTCTCCCAAAAGCCTGCACGCGCCCGAGGTGGTGGAGTGGGTGCGGCAAGCCCTGGCAGAGAGCGGGCTCGAGCCCGCCCGGCTATGGCTGGAGATCACCGCGCTGGGCTTTGGAAGGAGCCTGACCCCCGAGGAGGAGCAGATCATCGTCCACCTCGAGGCCCTGCGCGCTATGGGGGTGCGGATCGCTCTGGACGACTTTGGCCTTGGCCCTGCTTCGTTGGCTCGCCTAAAACACTTTCCGGTCGATCTGTTCAAAATTGCCCCGGACTTTGTCGCCGGGATCGGCAAAGACCCCCACGATGAGGCGATCCTTCGCTCGCTGATCGCGCTGGGGCATGGCCTGGGCCTCAGGGTGTTGGCCGAGGGGGTAGAGACCACCGAGCAGATCGGCTGGCTGCGCGAGGCGGGCTGCGACCTGGCCCAGGGGTACGGGGTGGCGCGCCCGGTGCCGGTGGAGATCTTGCGGATGGCCCCGCTGTCGGGTTGGCTATGAGGGGTGCGTACAATACTTCCTATGAACGTGCTCGAGTACACCCAGGCCCACCTCCCCGAGTTTTTGGCCGACCTGGAGGCTGTTATCCGCCTCGAGGCTCCTTCCCTCGACCTTCCCAGGCTGCAAAACGTGGCCGCCTGGATCGCAGAACACTTCGCCCCTCTGGGCACCCTGAGCCGGGAAGAGACCCCAAATGGGCCGCTGCTTACCCTCCAGCGCCCAGGGCCAGGCTCTAAGGTGCTCCTGCTGTGCCATTTCGATACCGTGCACCCGGTGGGGGCCTTCGGCTGGAAGCTCGAGGGGGAGTGGGCTTTTGGCCCCGGGGTCTACGACATGAAAGGGGGCATCGTGCAGCTCTTGTGGACCTTGCGGGCGGCGGAAGCTCTGGGGCTCAGGCTGCCCGGCCTCGAGGTCTTGTTCACCCCCGACGAGGAGGTGGGTTCGCTGGCCTCCCGCGCGGCCATCGAGAGGGCGGCCCAGCGCAGTGACTGGGTGTTGGTGCTCGAGGCCCCTATGGGCAATGGCGACCTCAAGGTGGCCCGCAAGGGGGTGGGGCAGTATCGCCTCACCGCGCACGGCAAGGCCGCCCACCAGGGGGTCGAGCCGGAGAAGGGGGTCAACGCCATCGTGGAGCTGGCCCACCAGATCGCTCGGGTGGTGGCCTTGCAGGACTGGGAAAAAGGTACCACCCTGGGCCCCAACGTGGTGCAGGGGGGCACGGTGAGCAACGTGGTGCCCGACGAAGCCCAGGTGCTGATCGACCTGCGGGTCTGGCAGATGAGCGAGGCCGAACGCGTAGATAGCGCCCTTCGGGGGCTCGAGCCCCACCTGCCTGGGGCACGCCTGAGCCTCGAGGGGGGGATCAACCGCCCGCCGATGGAGCCCAGCGAGGCCTCCCTACAGCTGTTCGAGCGGGCTAGACGCATCGGTGCCCAGCTGGGGCTCCATCTGGGCGCGGGCCGGGTGGGGGGCGGGTCGGACGGGAACTTCACCGCCGCCCTGGGGGTTCCCACCCTGGACGGGCTGGGCCTCTTCGGGGCCGACGCCCACCAGAAGACCGAGCGGGTGATGGTTTCGCAGATTCCCCAGCGGGTGGCGCTGCTGGCGGGCTTGCTGGACGAGTTGGCCGTCGTGAAGAAACTGAGCCCATCGGCGCAAAAAGTCCAAGACCTTTTACGCCAGCGCGGCTTCGGCCACCTCGAGGTCCTCGAGCACGACCGCTCCACCCACACTGCCCAGGAGGCCGCCGAGGCGGTTGGGGCCGCGGTAGGCCAGATCGTCAAATCCCTGATCTTCAAGGGGGTACACTCCGGCAAACCCTATCTGCTGCTGGTGAGCGGGCCTAACCGGGTACACGAGGCCAAGGTAGCGGAGGCCGTCGGGGAGCCCCTCGAGCGGGCCGACCCCGACTTTGTGCGGGAGGTGACCGGCTTTGCCATCGGGGGGGTTCCCCCGCTGGGGCACGCCACGCGGCTCGAGGCCCTCATCGACCCCGACCTGCTACAGTACGAACAGCTATGGGCCGCCGCCGGGACGCCCAAGGCGGTGTTTTGCCTCACCCCGGACGAGCTGCTGCGGCTCACCGGAGGCCGCCCCGTGCCGATGAAGTGACCTCGCCTGCTTTTGAAGGTGGGGCATGGGGGGTTAAGCTATCCCCAAATGTTCAGCTTTTTTCGCCGCGCCGATGAGCACCTCAAACCCCAGGGGCCTGGCGCCTTCTTGGTGCGGGTGCGCACCCGCAAGAGCGGGGAAATTGTCGAGCTACGGCTGACCAAGGGCGGGGAGATCTCTCCCGATGAGAACGGGTACTATGTGCGCAAGACCGTCATCGGCCCCAAGACCCTAGATCGGGCGGTGCTCGAGGTCTGGTTTGACCGGGGTTACCGCCCAACCCGCAAAAATGTGGAGGGCGGGGAACTGGTGCCGATCCGGGAGTGGGTTTCGGTAGAGTAGAACAGCCTGGTAGGCTAGTGTATGGCAGCGCTATGACAGGAGGTGGCAATGAAACATGAATCCCCGGTATTCACCCTGGTGGGTGAGGCTACCCCTGGCCTTAGGGGCTTGATGCGGGAGCTCAGAGCGGTCTTGGAGGCCAAGGGGTACCGCTACGAGGAAAACCCCGAGACTCCCCGGCTGGTGCTCAACCAGATCACCGCCGAGAACCCCCGGCCCTACCGACGTAAAGCCCAGGGCACCTTGGTGATCTCCTTCCTCGAGACCCCCCAGATGCCTCCCGACCCCATCGCCTCGCTCTACCCCTACTTGGTCAGGGCGCTCTCCAACCAGATGGTGCTGTATGTACCGGGCGAGGGGGCGCACTTTTTGACCCTCGAGCTGGGCCACTACATGGAACCTGACGGTCCGGGCTTCGCCGAGCGGGTCTACGAGCGCATCCGGCCCATCGCCAGCTCGACCTTGGTGGTCAATAACCGTTTCGATCCCGACCTCGAGCCCGAACTGTGGCAGGGGGACGAGCTCACCCGCGCCCTCTCCCGCGCCGGGGCCAAACTGGCCGAGTGGGACCTGCTCCCAGCGCCCTTCCCCATCGAGGAGATCCTCTCCCCCGAGGACCTTCGCCACGTCAAAAGGCTCTACGGGATCGGCGGGCTCTCCTACGGCAACCTCTCGGTGCGCAAGGACGCCAAGCGCTTTTGGATGTCGGCCAGCGGGGTGGACAAGAGCAACATGCGCGAGGTGGGCCGCGACTTCCTGATGGTCAAGGACTATGACGCCCAGGAGAACCTGATGGTCCTGTCGGTGCCGCCTTCGATAGAACCTCGCCGGGTTAGCGTGGATGCCATCGAGCACTGGATGATCTACCGCGAGCACCCCGCGGTGGGGGCCATCATCCACGTCCATGCTTGGATGGAGGAGGCTCCCGCCACCCAGTTCAACTACCCCTGTGGCTCGTACCAGCTGGCCGAGGCCGTGGCCGAGAAGGTGCGCGAGGCCAAAGACCCCAGCCGGGCCATCGTGGGCCTCAAAAACCACGGCCTGACCATCACCGGGCGGAGCATTGACGATATCCTAAAGCGCATCGAGGGCCGCTTGCTCAAGACCGTCCCGATGACCTAGCCGCAACCGGGTGGGTCTGGAGCTATAGTAGGGGGTAGGTCTGCAGACCCCGCGTCGCGTTTGTATGGTGCAAGCTCCTGCCCTTCCCGCCAAGGCCACCCACCGCCTTTCTTCGAGCCGGGCGATGATGAAGGCTATCTTGTACCAAGCGTCCATTCCTCGCTTTGTGGCGGCGCGGCTGTTGGGCAAGCGCTTCCCGGTCCGGGCGCTCCCCCTCCGGTGCGTAAGCCTCCCCGAGCCCGAACCCCTGCACGGCTATGAGCGCCTCCGGGTGCGGATGAGCGGGATCTGCGGCTCGGACTTGGCGTTGCTCTACGGCAAGAACTCCCCCGCGCTCTCGCCTTTTTTCTCCTTCCCGGCGGTGCTGGGTCACGAGATCCTGGCCGAGCTGGGCGGGGTGCGGGTGGCGGTGAACCCGGTGCTCGGTTGCCTCGAGCGCGGCCTGCCGGAATGTCCGGCTTGTGCGCGCGGGGAAGACCACCTCTGCCAGAACATCGCCGAGGGCAATCTCTCCTCCAACCTGCTCGGCTTTTGCGCGGAGTTGCCGGGTGGCTGGAGCCAGCGCATCCTGGCCCACCGCGAGCGCATTCACCCCATCCCCGAAGGGGTCCCCGACGAGCGGGCGGTGCTCACCGAGCCCCTGGCGGTGGTGGTGCGCGGGGTCAAACAGGGGCTGGCCAAGGACTGGCCCAAGGACGTACTGGTGATCGGGGCAGGAACCATCGGGCTGCTCACGGTAAAGGCTTTGCGGGTGCTGGGTTTCGCGGGCCCGGTCCACGTGGTGGCCCGCCATAGCCGTCAGGTCGAACTGGCCAAGGCCCTGGGGGCCAGCGCCACCCACGCCTCCACCGCCGAGGCCCAACAGGCCTACGGGGCCAAGCGCTATCGGGGGACTTTGGGGGCCACCGCCTGGCGTGGCGGCTTCGACGCGGTAATCGAGGCTTCGGGCAGCCCTGGCGGGCTTCAGGAGGCCAGCTGGGCGGTGCGCGAGGGGGGGCGGGTGGTGCTGCTTGGCGCCCCCGGCCAGGCCTGGCACGACTTCTCGCCCTACTGGTTCCGCGAGGTGCGCCTCTTCGGCAGCTACTGCTATAGCTGGGACGACTTTGCCGAGGCGGTGAAGATGCTCCCTTACGCCGAGGGGATCGAGCAGTTGGTGGCGAAGAAATATCCGCTCGAGGCCTGGCCCGAGGCCATCAAGGCCGCAGTGACCCACAAGGGAGCGAAGATCGTGTTCGCGCCCTGAGGTGTGGGGTAACGCAAAACCCCAGGGCTCGAGCCGGGCTAGGCTCGAGGTATGCCCGAGACACCCGAGCAAAAAGACAGCCAGTTGGAAGGGCAGCGCACCGACCCCGACCGTTCCGTACAGCGCGCGAGCTTTACCGGTTACGTCATTCTGGGGCTGGCGGTGGTTGGGGTGTTTTTGCTCATCTACGTGCTGGCCCCTCGAGGTTAGGGGCGGCGCGGAGCCGCCGCGCTAGCCACTCCGTTACAATGCGGCCATGCTGAACTATATCCTCCTCGTCTTCGTACCGATCGCTTTGCTGCTCGAGCTAATGCACGCTCCGGGGGTATGGATCTTCGTCGCCTCGGCCCTGGCCCTCTTGCCGCTGGCGAGCCTGATGGGCCGGGCCACCGAGGAGCTCGCGGCCCGCACCGGGAGCACCGTGGGCGGGCTCTTAAATGCCACCTTTGGCAACGCCGCCGAGCTGATCATCGCCGGGGTGGCGTTGGCGGCGGGAAAGCTCGAGGTGGTGAAGGCCTCGATCACCGGTTCGATCCTCTCCAACTTGCTCCTGGTGTTGGGGCTTTCGATCCTCCTGGGGGGGTTGCGCTTCAACACCCAGCGCTTCAACGCCAACTCGGCCAACATCATGGCGACGCTCTTGGCGCTTTCGATGGTGGCCTTTCTGCTCCCGGCCTTCTTCGACCTGGCCGAGCGCACGTATTTTCGGGTAGACCCCACCCTGCCCGACCTCGATTTCAGCCATGCGGCGGCCATCGTGCTGGTTTTGGTGTACCTGGCCAACATCTGGTTCAGCCTGCGCACCCACCGCGACCTGGTGAGCGGGCGCGACGAAGCCCACCCCGAAGACCATCCGGCCACCTGGAGCGTTCCGGTCTCGATCGGAGTGCTGGCCTCGGCCACGGCAGGGGTGGCGGTGATGGCCGAGTTTTTGGTGGGCAGCCTCGAGGCCGCGACCTCGGTGCTGGGCCTGTCCGAGTTCTTCGTGGGGATCATCCTGATCCCCTTGGTCGGCAACGCCGCCGAGCACTTCGCGGCGATCGGCTTCGCCATCAAGAACAAGATGGACCTGGCGGTGCAGATCGCCATCGGCTCGGCCCTCCAGATCGCCCTGCTGGTCGCGCCGCTGCTCATCCTGTTGGGCTGGATCATCGGCCAGCCGATGAACCTGGTATTCCAAAATCCCCTCGAGCTGGCCGCCCTGGCCGCCAGCATCATCGCCACCAACGCGGTGGTACGCGACGGGGAGACCAACTGGCTGGAAGGCTTCTTGTTGCTGGGGGTTTACGTGCTGCTAGGCTTCGCGTTCTTCTTCACGCCGAGGTAGTCTCGTACTGTTCGGCGTTGTACGTCTTGACCCTCAAGCCCCAACTCTCGACCATATACCCATGAGCGCACTCGCCGGCCTTCGTGTTCTCGACCTCTCGCGCGTGCTGGCTGGGCCGTACTGCACCCAGATACTCGCCGATCTGGGGGCTACGGTCTGGAAAATTGAACCCCTGTGGGGCGACGAAACCCGCAGCTGGGGGCCTCCCTTTATCGAACCCGACGGATGCGCCGGCTGGAAGCCGGGGCCGAAAGGGGAGAGTGCGTACTACCTCTCGGTGAACCGGAATAAGAAAAGCTTGGCCATCAACCTGAAGGACCCTCGAGGGGCCGAACTCGTGCGGCGGCTGGCGGAGAGGGCCGATGTGCTGGTGGAGAACTACAAGGTGGGTGACCTGGCCCGCTACGGCTTGGATTACGCGACCCTAGCTGTCCTCAACCCGCGGCTCATCTACCTCTCGGTGACCGGCTACGGGCAGACCGGGCCGCGGCGAGGTGAGCCCGGTTACGACGTGGCGGTGCAGGGGCTGATTGGCATCATGTCGGTGACGGGCGAGCCGGAGGGGCCGCCGATGCGGGTGCCGGTGGCCTGGATCGACCTGATGACCGGGCTGAACGGAGCCATCGCGGTACTGGCGGCGCTGTTCGAGCGGCAGACCAGCGGCCTAGGACAGCACATCGACCTGGCCCTTTTCGACGTGGGCCTGGCGGCGATGGCCAACCTGGCCCAGAGCTATTTGCTCACCCAGAAGCTCCCAGAGCGGCTGGGAAACGGCCACCCCCAGATCGTGCCCTACGGGGCGTTTGAGGCCGCCGACGGCTGGTTTATGCTCACCATCGGCAACGACGAGCAGTACCGCCGGTTTTGCGGGGCCATCGGCCACCTCGAGCTGTGGGAGGATCCCCGCTTCCAGAGCAACCCCAGCCGGGTCGAGCACCGCGCCGAACTCGTCGCTCGGCTCGCGGAAATCTTGCGCGAGCAGCCCCGAGACCACTGGCTGAACCTGTTGCGGCAGGCCGGGGTTCCCGCCACCCCGGTCAACAACCTGGCCGAAGCCTTCGCCGAGCCGCAGGCCCAGGCCCGGCGGATGCAGGAGGAGGTCGAGCACCCCACGCTCGGACGGATTCCCCTCCTGGGCAGCCCGCTGGGGCACCTCTCGCGCACCCCCGCCGCGATCCGCCGTGCCCCGCCGCTCTTGGGGGCCGATACGCTCGAGGTTTTGCGCGACGAACTGGGCTTGGGCGAGCCGGAGGTGCTCGAGCTGGCCCAGGCCGGGGTACTCAAGCTACGGTAAAATCGCGCTAATCCCTCGCGTTGGGCGTACGACGAGGACGTTAGGGCCGCAGGAGACCTCCGCACCCAAATCGCCGGGGCGCTAGGTGAGCTTGCTGACAAACTGGAAAACCCGGAGTGTTATGTTGCAGACCTAACGAGCCCCCCACCGTAGAGGCCTGTTTGTCCATGGGGGCTCGCCCCGGGAGGAGAGCATGAACAAGGTATTCGCCTTTTTGGTTGCGCTGGGGATGGGCCTGGCCCTGGCGCAAAAGGGTCCTGTCGTGGTCGGTTCCAAGATCGATACCGAGGGGGCGGTGCTGTGCCAGATGACCAAGCTGGTCCTCGAGGCGGGCGGTTTCCGGGTCAGCGACCGTTGCAGCTTCGGTCCCACCGCGGTAGTACGCAAAGCCCTCCTCTCGGGCGAGATCGACCTCTACCCCGAGTACACCGGCACCGCCGTCACCCAGTTCTTCCCGGGCGAGAAAATAGACGCCCGCAACGCCGCCCAAGCCTACGCCAAGGCTAAGCAGCTGGACGCTAAAAACGGCGTCGTCTGGTTGGCGGCGGCTCCGGCTAACAACACCTGGGCCATCGCGGTGCCCAAGGCCCTGGCCGATAAGGAGAACCTCAAGACCATCGCCGACTTCGCCCGGTATGTCAACGCGGGCAAGCCGGTGAAGCTGGCGGCCAGCCAGGAGTTTGTGGACCGCGACGACGCCCTCAAGGCTTTCGAGAAGGTCTACGGCTTCAAGCTCAAGCCCGAGCAACTGCTCATCCTCCCCGGCGGCAACACCACCCAGACCGAACAGGCCGCTGCCCAGGGCACCAGCGGGGTCAATGCCGCCATGGCCTACGGCACCGACGGCGGGATCGCGGCCCTCGGCCTGGTGGCCCTCACCGACCCGCAGGGCGCGGTGGCGGTGTACCAGCCTGCCCTCACCGTGCGCAAGGCCGTAGCCGACAAATACCCGGAGATTGCCCGGCTGATGAACCCCATATTTGCCGCGCTGGATGAAGCCACCCTCTCGAGCCTGAACGCCCAAGTGGCCGTAGGCGGCAAGAACCCGGCCGACGTGGCGCGGGGGTACCTCCAGGGCAAGGGCCTCCTGAAGTAGCGGTGGAGGGCTTGCGCCCAACTCGGCGTCCGTTTCTGGTCCACCCCGTGGCGTGGTTGGCTGCGGGGCTGGGTCTGGGGGCGCTTTGGGGGCCCTGGTTGGTGCTCAAGCCGACGCGTATCTCAGCCGGAGTGGGTTACACGGCGTTCGGACTGGAGCCCCTTTGGGCGGCGGGTATGCTGGTCCTTTGGCTTGCGCTACCCGCTTTCAAGGGGGCCTGGCGCGGGCTGGTCGCGGGGTTGGGGGTACTGCTCTGGGGCGGTTTGGTCTTCGCCGGGACGGGGCGATTGCTGGCGGGGGCCGGGGAGTTCGCCCGGGTTTCTCCAGGGGGGGGCTTCTGGCTCAGCATCCCGGCTTTTTACTTGGCGTTCTTCGCCGCCTACCGCGAGGCGGGCTGGCGGGCCACCTGGACGGCTCCGGTTGCCTTGGCCGCCCTGGTCTGGCTGGGGGTTTTCGACCGGATGGGCCCTGTGGTGGAGTTGGACGCTTGGCGTTCCCAGTTCGGCACCGAGGCCTGGCGGCACCTGGCCCTCTCCGGTAGCGCCCTCATCCAAGCGGTGCTGGTCGGGGTTCCGTTGGGGATCCTGGCCTCGAGGGGACGTAGCTTCGGCTGGGTGGTGGGGGCGGTGGGGTTTTTGCAGACCATCCCTTCCTTGGCCCTCTTCGGCCTTTTGCTGGTGCCGCTGGCGTGGCTTTCCAGGGCCCTGAGCCTCGAGGTCGCCCTGGCCACGCTGGCGGTTGGGGCTTTGCTGGTGCGCGCCTTCTGGGCGGTGGGGAGCTGGGCGGTGTTCGCGGTGGCCCTGCCGGTGGGGATGCTGGGCATGGCGGTGATCGGGGCGTTGCTCTTTGGCCTGTTGGGTCCAGATCCGCTGCACCTGGCTCTGAACGCGCCGCTCGCCGAGGCGGGGGTGCGGGGGATCGGGGCGGCCCCGGCGGTGCTGGCGCTCACCCTCTACGCGCTGTTGCCCATCGTGGCCGGGACCAGGGCAGGGCTACAGGCCATTCCCGAGGAGCTCCGCCAGGCCGGGCGGGGAATGGGCATGAGCCCGCGGCAGCTATTTTGGCAGGTGGAGCTGCCGCTGGCGTTGCCCCTGGTGATGGAGGGGGTGCGCGGGGCCGCCGTGCTCACCCTCGGCCTCACCACCGTCGCCGCCCTCATCGGGGCGGGTGGGCTGGGCTTCTTTATCCTGCGCGGGGTGGAGGGCGGGGCGCCGGATCTGGTGCTGCTAGGGGTCGTGCCGGTGGTCGCCTTGGCCTTGTTGGCCGACGTGCTGCTGCGGCGGCTGGGGCGATGGCTGAGGCCGCGGGGGGTGGGATGATCCGCTTCGAGAACGTCGTCAAGCGCTACGGCGAGGCCCTGGCCCTGCGGGGGGTGAGCCTCGAGGTGGCGCAGGGCGAGCTGTGCGTGCTGCTGGGGCCTTCGGGGTGCGGCAAGACCACCCTCTTGCGCCTGGTGAACCGCCTGATCGAACCCAGCGAGGGCCGGGTCTTGGTGGGCGGCCGGGACGTGATGGACCTGGACCCGGTGGAGCTGCGGCGGGGGATGGGTTACGTCATCCAGGGCATCGGGCTTTTTCCCCACATGACCGTGCTCGAGAACATCGGGGTGGTGCCCAAGCTCCTGGGCTGGCCCAAGGAGCGTCGCGTGGCCCGGGCCCGCGAGATGCTGGCGTTGGTGGGGCTCGAGCCAAAGACCTTTCTCCACCGCTACCCCCGCGAGCTCTCCGGCGGGCAGGCCCAGCGGGTGGGGCTGGCCCGGGCGCTGGCCGCCGATCCGCCGATTCTGCTGATGGACGAGCCCTTCGGCGCGGTGGACCCGCCCACCCGCGCCCGCTTGCAAGAGGAGTTCTTGAGGCTCCAGGCGGTGCTGAGAAAAACCGTCCTCTTCGTCACCCACGACCTCGAGGAGGCGGTGCGGCTGGCCGACCGCATCTGCTTGATGAACCAGGGCCAGATCGAACAGCTAGACCCCCCCGAGCGCCTGCTGACCCACCCCCGGACCCCCTTCGTGGAGCGGTTTTTGGGGGAGAGCCGGGCCTTGCTGGTGCTCGAGCGCCACCCCCTCTCCGAGCTGCTCCAACCCTTGCCGGGCGGCCCAAGCCCGGACGGCCTGCCCCTCCTCTCGCTCTCCGCCACCGCCCGCGACGCGCTCTCGCAGATGATCGCCGCCGGGAGCGACCGGGCGCTGGTGCAAAACGAAGCGGGCGAAGTGGTGGGCGAGGTCTGGATGAGCATGGTATTGGCCCTGAGCAAAGGGGCCCGGTTTAGCGGGGATGGTAGGGGAGGGGTGTTTTTGGGACGACCGCGGGAAGGGGCGGGTTAGACATCCTGTGGAAAGCTTCGCGGCCATCATGAGGCTGTTGTCAGGCTCCAAGATCGGTGGGTGGGCGCTGGGTTTTGCCGAGCCAGGCAAAGGATGATAGCGTGAATCGGATCGCGGCCCCTCGGAATAAGGGAATCTGGCTCTCGCTCGGGCTATGGGCTGGAGTGCTGGTGCTCTTTGCCCAGCAGGGGCTCTGGCGGGCGGTGCTGGGACGGCTGTTCCCTAGCGCGCCGACCCCCATCTTCGAGCGGCAGACGCTCCTGAACCTGGCCCTCGAGCACCTGGGCCTGACCTTTGTGGCGGGCGGGCTGGTGCTGCTGGTGGGGTTACCGGTGGCGGTCTGGGTAAGCCGGCCCCAGGGGGAAGAGTTCCGACCGCTGGTGGAGAGCTTGGTCGCAGTGGGGCAGACCTTTCCGCCCCCGGCGGTGCTGGCGCTGGCCCTGCCCCTCTTCGGGTTTGGGGCCCAGGGAGCGGTGCTGGCCCTTTTTGTCTACGGGCTATTGCCGGTGGTGCGGAACACCCTCGAGGGCTTGGCCGGGCTCCCCCAGGATGTGCTCGAGTCGGCCCGGGGAATGGGCCTCGCGCCGCGCCAGCGGTTGTTCTGGGTCGAGCTTCCCCTGGCGCTGCCGGTGATCCTCTCTGGGGTCCGTACCAGCTTCGTGCTGATCCTGGCGACCGCCACCCTGGCCCCGCTGGTGGGCGGGGGCGGCCTGGGGGTGCCGATCATCGCTGGGCTGGCTGTCTCCAACCTGGCCTTGGTAGCCCAAGGAGCCGCCGCGGTGGCGATCCTGGCGATCCTCCTAGACTACACTTTCGCCCAGCTCGAGGCTTGTTTAGCCCCCTGGCGGTGACCAGCCATTGTAGCAGTCACCCTATGCGTGGCTCCCTTTTTGGCCAAGATGGCTGTAACGCTGGTGTAACGCTTGGTCTGCTAGGGTTGGCCTCGAGGCTGCTTCAAGGTTGATTGGCTAGTTGCACCGACATGTCCCGGCCTCGTCGGGCGCGGTTTCCAAGTTGACCCTATTCCCCTGCCTCGGGCGATGACGCACAAGCCACCGTGACCCCTTCCCAGTGTGGGGAAAGGAGGGGTGGTTTACCCAGGATCGGCTCGCCAGACGGGTTCGGCCCCTATCTGCCCGAATGGTGAAGGGCGCTTTAGGCGTGGGGCCTGCGGAAAGGAGCTTTATGGCCAGAGAAAAACCTACCGAAGCTATCCGCATTGAAAAAGAACGTTCACAGTTCCGCCAGTTGATCGCCAGGAATCCCAACCACTTTGGCAACTTAGAAAGCGGCCCCAAGGCTGCCCTCAAGTGGCAGCCCAACACCAAGTACGAACAGCTCACCTGCTTGGGCTATAACCCCGACCTCGACCAGCTCGAGGCGGTGATCGAGGTCAAGCTTCCGTTTGGCTACGGGGGCAGCCTTTGCCAGAAGGGCACGTTCGAGTACGTGCGCTTCTTCATCGACTACGGCGGGGGTTGGCAGGATCTGGGGGTAGTGGCCACCCACGTCTACGACATCCCCAACGCCAACGACTGCGCCGGGAAGCCTAACAAGCCCCTGACCTACGCGGTGAGTCTCAAGCTCGATCCCCACCGCAAGTGCTGCGACACCGCGGTGATGCCCCGGGTACGGGCCATCCTCTCCTGGGAATGGGTTCCCCCGCCCCTGCCTACCTGGCTTCCCCCCTGGGGAAGCGTGCTGGATGAGCACATTCAGATCAAGCCCACCAACAAATGGTGGTGCCTGTTCGAGCACGTGGACGTGACGATCTGGGACAAACTCAAGCTCGATCCGGAAATCCTTAAACAGATCGTCAAGCCCATCCCCATCCCCGAACCTGACCCACCCCCCTTCGCCGAGCTGGCCAAGCTTTACACCATGCCGGGCGGGGCCCGGGAACTCAAGACCGCGGTAGAGCCACACCGCTTCGGCTTTAGCGAGCTGCACCCGGTTCTCACTGCCCAGGGTGTTGGCCCGGAACTCATCTCTGGGAAGCTCGAGCAGTGGAAAAACCTTGGCCTAGACTGGGCCGCAGCCGTGGATGCCCTTGACAAGACCCAAGGCAACGTCAGCTATGAGGAACTCGACTGCCTAGCCCTAGATACCCACCGTGAATGGTTGGTCGCCGCCTTTACCATAAAGCGGCCTAGCGGTTACTCAGGGGATCTATGCAGCAAAGGGAGCCTCGAGTACGTGGCTTTCTGGGCTGACTGGGAAGATACATGCGAATGGGAATACCTGGGCACGGTGGCGGTGAACGTCCACGACATCCAAAACCTTCCCGCCGGGGGGCTGCACTACGCGGCCTTGCTCAAGGTGGACCTCAATCCCCATCGTCGCCCGTGCGCCAAGGCCAAGCCCTCACGGGTGCGGGCGGTGCTCTCTTGGGCTACTCCGCCCTCTACTACTGATCCCGACGCCGTACCTTACTGGGGCAATCGCCGCGATACCCACGTGCAAATCCGTCCGGGCCAGCCCGGCATCAACCTCTACCGCATCGGCGGGATCGTGGTTACCGATATTGACGGCTCGAGCGGCCTGACCTTGCCCAGTGCGACCTTCGAAAACGGCTTTGCTCCCGACGCGCTGGGTCGCCCCTGCCCGTTCGCGGGCCGGGTAGTGATCACCGGGCCGGCCTACCCCGGCATGTATTACCGCGTGCAGGTGCGGCGGCAGAACCCGCTCACCCTGGCCTGGGAATCTTGGGCCAACGTCACCACTACCTTGAACCTGGTGAGCCCTTCCCTGGTTTCCTTCAGCAATGTTGAGGTTATGAATGGTTTCTTCCTCTATGCCCCGGACATTGACAGCCGCTTGGCTTGGTGGGACACCACCGGGGACGAGCTGTGGGAAGTCCGATTGCAGCGGGCCACTGCTCCCAACGAGGCCTCTATCGTAGACGAGGAGACCCACCGGGTCCAGCTCGACAACACCTGGCCCGAGGCCGACATCAACATCGACTCGGGTGGCAACTGCAAGGACTTTACCCAGGGTGTGACGCTCACCGGCCACTTCGTGGCCCGCGACAAGTACTTTGGCTCCTATGGCCTAGGCACGCTCCCCTTTGCCGCCCCCGCCGGGCAGCCGGTGCCCTCCGCTGGAACCGGCCAGACCGCCGTAGCCCCCGGCGACTCCTGGTCGCTCAACACCACCGGGATGCAACCTTGCGGTTACGTGATGATCGTGAATGTTTGGGACCGAGCCATTGTCAATAGTGCCTCCGTGGGCCACCAAAGCTCCAAGGCGGTAGGGTTCTGCTTACGGGAGAAATAAGTGTGCAAGGGGACGGTGAGTATTCACCATCCCCCCACAAAGCACGGGGAGAGTATGTATTTACTCATCGGTACGCCCTTTGACCCTTGTATCGAGCGGGTCCACCGGCGGCTTCAGGCCATGGGTGAGGAGGTGCTGGTCACGCCTGAACCGCTGGCCGGGGAAGCCCAGGTGCGCTGGGACCTGACCACCACTCGTTCGCTGAGCCACCTGAGGCTGGGCCAGCACTCCTTCAGCCAGGAGGATCTGCGTGGCGTGTTGGTGAGGGGCTCCGGTGTGCCCCTACAACCCGCCGAATGGGACCCCAAAGACTACGCCTACATGCAGGCTGAAGCCCAGGCGGCCCTGCTGGCCTGGCTCAGGAGCCTGCCCTGCCCGGTAGTCAACCCGGCCCGGGCCGAGACCTTTTACCGCGCGCACACCTTGCCCGAACAGCGGGTCTGGCTGGCTCGAGCAGGCTTTCCTATCGCGCCGATCCTCGTCACCAACTCCTCCGCTGAGGCCCGGGGGTTTGCCCGGCGTTGGGGAGGCAACCTCAGCTACGTTCCCCTTACCTCGGCCATCCGCTACCCCATCGATACCCCCGCGCAGTGGGCCGAACTCGAGCGCTTGATGACCTACTTTCCGCTAGCTTTGATGGAGCCCGAAGGCCCTAGCTTCTACCTGAGTTTGGCCGCAGACCGATTGCTCTGGAGCGAGGGGCCAGATAGTCGGGTGGAACCTACCCCAAAACAGAAAGAGCGCCTCGGAGACGCTACCCGGCGGCTGGCTGGCTTGCTGGGGGTGCAGATGTTGCAAGTCGAAATTCAGCTCAGCGATGGGCATCGTCGCGAAAATACGCCTCGAGCCTTCGGGTTCAGCTTATACCCGGAGTTCGCCCTATACGGCGAAGCCGAACAAGAGGAGCTGGCCCAAGGAGTTGTAGCTGCTTTGCAGGGGGTGCGGGCATGATCTTGGTCTGCGGCGGCTTGGCCGACGTGGTCACCGAGCTGGTGTGCGCCCGGCTCGAGGCCCTCGGCTACCCCTACCGGCTCCTCGACCTGGGGCTTTTTCCCGAGGGTTACCGGGTGGCCTGGCGCTGGACCAGGGGCGTGCCCGGCGGGTGGGTGCGAGCTCCCGACTGGAAGCTGCATTTGAGCGAGGTGAGCGGGGTCTTCGTGCGCTATCTAGGCTCGGACGGGCACGCCCCGCTGCCGGAACTCTCCCCGGCGATGGCTGAGGCGGTGATCGCCGAGAGCCAGGCTGGCCTGATGGCCCTGCTCGAACACCTGCCGGTCTTGGTGGTGAACCGCGCGGCCCCCTCGGTCTCCAACCACTCTAAGCCCTACCAAGCGCTATTGGTGCGGGAGTCTGGGCTCAAAACCCCACCTACCCTGGTCACCAGCGACCCAGAGGCCGCGCTCGAGTTCTACCAACACAACGGTGGGGAGGTCATCTTCAAGTCCTTGAGCGGGGTGCGTTCGGTGGTGCGCAAGATGAACCCCTCCGATCTGGAGCGGCTGCACCTGTTGCGGCACGGGGCAGCCCAGTTCCAGCGTTATTTGCCGGGCGACAACGTGCGGGTTCACACCGTTGCTGACGAAATATTTGCCACCCGCGTTCGCTCGGAGGCGGTGGATTATCGCTACGCCCGGCGGCAAGGCCACACCGCCGAGATGGAGCCCACCGACCTGCCGGATTCGGTGGCCGAAGCCTGCCTGCGACTGACCCGCTCGAGCGGGCTCGTTCTCGCTGGCATCGACCTGAAGCAGACCCCCCAGGATGAGTGGTACTGCTTCGAGTTCAACCCCTGCCCGGGATTTGCCTACTACGAGCAGCACACTGGTCAGCCCATCAGTGCCGCACTGGCCGAACTGCTCAAGGCGGGCATCCAGGCTTAAGGAGAAGCCCATGGCAGAAAAAGAACCCTTCGTACCGCAGGAAGACCGGCCCAACGTGGAGTTGCCCAAGCCCGACCAGCCCCTCACTGAGTTGCGGGTGCGCGATCTGAGCGCTCTGCTGGGTAACGCCCTGGCCATCAAGCCCTGGTTCAAGGACCTGAAAGACCACAAGTTCGAGAAGTTCGAAAAACCCGAATTCAAGGAGTGGAAGGATCACAAACACGAGAAATTTGAGAAGCCCGAGCACAAGGAGTTCAAAGACCACAAGCACGAGAAGTTCGAGAAACCCGAGATCAAAGACGGGAAACACGAGAAGTTCGAGATTCAAGAGCCCAAGCAGTTCAGCCTCGAGCCCGGCCCTGGTAAGGGAGCGGGTCTCGAGCCCGGCCCTGACCCCACCAAGCGTTTTGAAGAGGTGATCAACCAGGTTATCCAAACGGTCAGCGAGCTTAAGGCCTCGGTGGATAAGCTGGGCGAGCGGGTGAGCGCCTTGGAAAAAGGACGCCGCGGCTAGCCGAGCTGGATACCGCCCAGCCCTGGAACCCCGGGGCTGGCGGTTTTTGTTCGCCTCGAGCCCCAGATTGGTCAGCAGGGAAAACAAAAAGCGTCCCCGGCTCCCTGACGGCACCCGCTCCTAAGGCACTTAGGGCTGCTGCCTTCCGGCCCTGACCCGGTTCATGCTGGAACGCCGCGTCAGACCGAGGACGCCCAAAAATCCTAGCACATCCTAGGGGCAAAAGAAAACCGGTCGCGCACCGCGTAGCGATCCGCAACATTAAGGAAATGTAACCCCGGTGTTTATATGTTCCGCGGTAAGCCGAGACCGGCCATATACTGTGGGCCATGAACGCAGTCGAAGCCGCGACAGGCGCTGCTGCTTTGGTCCAACCGGCGAGCCTCGAGGCCCAGAACGTGGGCAAAAAATATGGCCGCAAACCGGTCCTCGAGTCGGTGAGCTTCCGGCTCAACCCCGGCGAGGTCTATGCCCTGGCCGGTCCCAACGGCTCGGGCAAGACCACCCTGATCCGGCTGTTGACCGGGCTGGCCTTTCCCACCTCGGGCCGGGTATTGATGCTGGGCCACGACCTGCACAACGGCGGCTACGCGGTGCGGCGCTATCTGGGCGCGGTGGTGGAAGCCCCGGCGGCCTTCTACCCTCACCTCACCGGTCGGCAAAACCTCGAGATGCAGGCCTTTCTCTCCGGGCTCACCAACGCCGAGGCCCGTATCCGCGAAGTGCTGGCCAAGCTCGAGCTATTGGCGGTGGCCGATCAACCTACCGGGGCGTACTCGCTGGGGCAGCGGCAGCGCCTGGGCTTGGCCGCAGCGATTCTTCCGGCGCCCAAGGTGCTGGTGCTGGATGAGCCCACCTCGGGCCTCGACCCTTTGGGGATCAACAAGGTCCACGAGATCCTGGCCGAGCTGGCCTGGAACGGGACGGCGGTGCTGCTCTCCACCCACCACCTGCGCGAGGTTTCAGGCTATGCCGATCGGGTGGGCATCCTGGGCGGGGGCCGCCTTATCGACGAGGTGACCATGACCGCCAAGGGAGAGCGCTACCGGCTGCGGGTGAACGAGCCCGAACGGGTGGCTGCCCTGCTCAAGACGGTCCCCGGGATTGAGAACGTAACCTTACGCGACGTGGTGATCGTCTTCGAGGGAGCTCCGCAAGCCGCTATCGCCGAGGTGGTGCGGGAGGGGTATCAGGTGCAGGCCCTCGAGCGCGACTACTTCGACCTCTACGACTACTACCGGGAGCGGGTGCGCAATGCTTAGAGAGGAACCCATGGCGCTGGAACCGAAGGTTGTTGTCGGCGGGATTAGGCCCTTGGGCCGGGTGGTCTTGTGGGAGTTTGGCAAGCTGGCGCGGCTGCGCTCGGTTCGGGTGGGGTTGCTGGTGGCGTTTTTGCTCCCCTTTCTGTGGGCCTTGGCCCCCACCGCCGGGCTCAACCAGATCTATGGCCTGATCCTGGTCTCGGGCTGGCAGGTTCCGGCCTTGGCCCTGCTGGCCGGGATGAACTTCCTCTTTCCCTTTCTCACCGCGATGGCTGCGGCGGAGGTAATCGGCAGCGAGGTGGCCCAAGGCACCCTCAAATCGCTATTGCTGCGGCCTTTCCCCCGTTCGGGGATCCTGCTGGCAAAGGTGGTGACGGTGCTCAGCTACCCCTACATGCTGCTGCTAGCGGGCCTCCTGGGGTCGCTTTTGGCCGGAGTTATTCACGGCTTTGGCCCCTTTGCGGGGGGGACCGGGCTAGGGGCAGAAGGTTTTGCCGGGGTGGGGTTGGTGGCTCCCGCCCAGGCCATCGCCGAGATCCTGCGGGCTTATGCCCTGGCCGGGCTGGTGCTGTGGCCCATCTCGGCGCTGGCGCTGTTGTTCGCGGTGGTGTTCCTTTCGACCACGGCGGCGGCCTTGGCAGCGGTGGCCTCGATTCTTTTGATGCAACTTCTGAGCCCTTTTATCTTTTTACGTCCTTTCCTCCTCACCACCTATTTGGGGCTGTACAGCCCCGCCACCTATGCCCAAACTGCCGGGCTTTTGGGGCTGACCTCAACCCATACGGTGCTTCCCCAGGGGCTGGCGCTGCTCTTGATCTACACGGCGGGGTTTGCGGCTTTGGCGCTACTGGTCTTCGACCGCAAGGATGTATAGGGGCTCGCCGAAACCCCTTTGCGCTGCCAGGAGCCTCTAGCCTTGGGGGTTTTACGCTAGGCTATCCTCATGGGTAAATTGACCCACTTCCAAGAGGGTAAGCCGCGCATGGTGGACGTAAGCGAGAAGACCCCCACCTTGCGCATCGCCAAAGCTGAAGCCAGCGTCTTGCTCGAGCCCGAGGCGCTAAGGGCTTTGCAAGAAGGCGGGGTGGGAAAGGGCGACCCTTTGGGGGTGGCCCAGTTCGCCGGAATCATGGCGGCGAAGAAGACCGGCGAGCTGATTCCGCTGTGCCACCCCTTGCCGATCTCTATGGTCGACGTCACCCTCACCCTCGAGCCGGAGAAGGCCAGGGTGCACATCACCGCTACCGTCAAGACCAAGGCCGAAACCGGGGTGGAGATGGAAGCCCTGACCGCATGCGCGGTGGCCGCGCTCACCGTCTATGACATGCTCAAAGCGGTCAGCAAGGGGCTCGAGATCACCGACTTGCGCCTTTTGTATAAATCGGGCGGCAAGTCGGGAGAGTGGCAGCGCCAGGGTTAGAGCGCTTGTACGGCGGCCATGTGAACCGCGCCGGCCCGCTTGAGAACCGGCTGGAGTTTATCTCTTAGCCAGTAGCTCGTAGGCGGTCGCCAGCCCTTGCTCGCGCTGGGTCTCGAGGAGCTTCCGGTATCTGGGCGCTGCCCGCCCACCCGCGGCCTCGAACTCCTCCAGGTAGCGCAAAGCTACCTCAGCGTCGTTCAGCTGCCCCAGGGCCTCTTGTAAAGCCTTGAGGTCTTCCACGTCTTGCCCCAGGTATTCTCGTGCATAGCGCAGCCGCCGCAAGGCCCGGCGCAAAGCGTGCAGGTCTTCGAAAGAGCGGGTGGCGTTCCAGGCTGCCTCGCGCTTTTGCACCCGCCGCTCGAAGCGCTCCAGCCTTTTTTCCGCCTCGAGGATGGAAAGCGGGGGGAGGTTGCGCAGGGCTCGAGTGAGCCCCGCCAGACGGGAGGCGTCGAGCATGGGGGTGAACGCTTCCCGAGCGGCCTGGAGTTTTTTGGCTAGCCAAGCCGCCAAAGGCTTGGGCAACGGGCTGTGCAGCATCACTTCCAAGTCGCGCACCTTCCCGGCGCTCTGCACCAGCCAGCGCAGGTCGTCGTGCAGCACCCGATACCCCCCTAGCTCGAGCCAGACCCGCAGGCGCCGCCCTGCTACCCGCACCTGGTGTACCCCTTCGGGATCATCGCCTTTTCGGGCCACGGGGAGATGGTTTTCCAGGTGAAGCAGCCAACGGGTGGGCGCGATCATACTGGGCAGTCCAGTCCGCTTCAAATCGCCCGCAGCACGCTGGGCGGAAGCAAGGCCAATAGCTGCATCTTGCCGGGCTCTGGTTCACCTCGCAGCTGGGCTACTCCCCCCTTTTTCACGATGAAGGCGGTAGCTTTCTGGGGATCCCCCAGCACCAACCAGGCGCACAGTTCGCTGAGCCAGGGCTCGTGACCGACCAAACCCACCCGGTCTTCCTCGCCGAAGCCTGCCAAAGCCGCGAGCAAGCTCTCTTGAGGGGGTTCGGCCAGAGCCGGCATGACCTCGCTCTCCCCATCCACCAGCTTCATCAGCAGATCGGCGGTCTGCACGGCCCGCAGCTTGGGGCTATGGTAGAGCCTGGAGAAGCGCACCTCGAGCTTCTTTAGCCCTTTCACCACCTGACGGAAGCGGCGCACGCCCTCTTCGCTCAGGGGCCGAGCCTCGTCTGCGAGGCCCTCCGGAGCGGCATCTTCGGCGATAGCGTGGCGAATGAGGTAAAGCTGCATAGATCCCCCTCCTGATTCTCCCACATCCCGGGTTGCTACGAGTACTTCCAGTACACCTCGAGTTCCCGCCCGAACGCTTTGCGAAAAAGGCCCTGCTGTTTGCGCACCTCGGCCAGCTCGACCCAAGGCTCTTCGGCGGCCTCGAGCCCCAGCCGTACCCGCGTAGCCTCGAGGGTGACCGCTACCCCGGCCACCCGTCCGGCGCGGGAGCGCTCGAGGTACTCGGCCAAGCGCAATAGCGCGGCCAGGCGCTCCAGGCGCTTGCCATCCTCCGGAAGCATCAGCGGTTTGTAGCCGCCCAGCTTGGGTTCGCCTTTGCGGTGGTAGCGTACCAGCAGGCCGAGCAACGCCTGTTCGCGGTGGGTAAGGCCAGGCAAGGCCGAACCCATCACCAAGTATTCGCCGTGTTTGTGGTGGTCGTAGTAACCCACGCTCATCCCGATGTCGTGGAGCAAAGCGGCTTCGTCGAGCAGCCGCTCTTCCGCCGGGCCGTAGCCGTGCAGGGGAGCCAAGGCGCGGAAGAGCTGGCGGCAGAAGTTGCGCACCCGGGCGGTATGGGCTATCTCCTGGGGATAACGGGCAAAGAGGTTGCGTACGCTAAACCCCCGCACATCTGGGACTAGGTGGGGTGGGGGGAGAAAGTACCGGTAAAAATACCCTTCGCGCACCCCCTGGCCGCTGATCCACACCCCCTCCAAGCCGGTTTCCCGCAGCACCGTGCGGTAGACCAACCCTCCGGCAGGGATCACGTCGGCGCGGTCGGGCTGCACCCCCTCAACCTCCCGTCGCTCGGCTACGGACTGGCGCAGCAGGGCCTCGAGCCAGCTTTCCAAGTCGTCTCGGGAAAGCCAGTAACCGTGCAGGATATCCAAGGGGTAGCGCCGCCGCTTCTGGGCTAGCTTGGCGAGATTGCGCACCGTCCCGCCCATCGCTACCAACGGCAACCGCTCGCGCCTGAGCCCCTTGAGGATCTCCTTGAGTTCCTTACGCACGAAGTCCTCTAACTCCTCGATCTCGCTTTTTTTGGGTGGATCTGAACGGAGGAACCGCTCGCTCAACCGTACCGCTCCCAGCGGATAAGCCTCGCCGAAGGCATAGCGACGATCCTTCATGCGCGAGATCTGGGCGCTTCCCCCGCCCAAATCCATCACCCAGGCGTCCTCCAAGGCAAAGCTATTGGCCACGGCCAGCACCCCGTACTGGGCTTCCTCCGCGCCGGAGAGAATGCGCACCGGCAAGCCGATCTCGCGGATACGTTGTAAGAACTCCGGGCCGTTCTCCGCGTCGCGCAGGGCGGAGGTGGCGATAACCTCGAGCCGCTCGAGGGCGGTGGCCTGAGCGAAATCGGCGTATAGGCGAAGTGCGGAGACGGCCCGCTCTATCGCCGCGGGAGAGAGCCTTCCCCCCTGCCCCAACCCCTCGCCCAGCCTCACCGGCTCGCGAATCTCATCTATCAGGCGAAAGTGCTTACCCGGCTCGTACGCAAAGACCACCAAACGGCTGGTGCCTGAGCCCAAATCCACAATCCCAATACGCTCCATAGGCGCATCATATTCGCCATGGAGAGCAAGCGGTCGGATGAGCGCATCCCCTAGGGGTCAGGCTCATACTTCCCTGACATATGCCTGACAAACTTGGAGCTAATGGCCGCACCGCTACCGCTGCGCATATCACCAGAGGCCGCCTGGCTCCAGTTCAACCGGCGGGTGTTGTTACAAACCGAGCGCCCCGACTTCCCGGTGCTGGAGCGCTTGCGTTTTTTGGAGATCTGGGCGGCTAACCTGGACGAGTTTTTCTCCGCCCGGATCTCTCGAGCCTTTCTGGAGGAGCGGGGCAGCGAAGGATACAAGGCTCTATTGGCGGAGGCCAAATCCCAGGCCGACTTCGCCGAGGATTGCTACCGGCGCTTTTTGCAGGAACTCGAGCCCTTGGGAATGCGGGTGCTCTCTCCCGAGCAGCTCAGCAAGGCCGAGCTGCGCTATTTTGGGGCCTACCTAGCCGAGGAAGTAGCCCCCAGAACCGACCTCATCCAGCCCGAGGGGCTGGCTGATCTCTCCAGCCGGGCGCTATATTTCGCCAGCGGAGAGGGGTTGCTGCAAAACCTGATTCGCCTCCCCGAGAGCATCCCCCGCCTGCTGCCGATCCCCGGGCGTGAGGGCAGCTTCGTGCGGCTAGGGGAGCTGGTGCGCCACCGCAACGACTTATTCTTGCCCCATCCCGCCAAGCTGTACGAGCTACGGGTGATCCGCTTGGCCTCCCTCGAGCGCAGCCGGGTGGATTGGGACGAGTTGCCTGAAGCGCTGGAAGCCCGTCTAGACGGCAAGGTGAGCCACCTCGAGGTCGAGGAGGATTTCCCTCCGCACTGGGCCGAAGCCATCCGGGAAGCTTTGGGGCTGGCCGCCGAAGAGGTGTTCCGCCTGGCCCCGCCGCTTGACTTGCGCTTCGTCGGCATCTTGGTAGCCGCCGGGCCAGGTAAGGAACGGTTCGCCTCGCGCCCCCCCGAGAAGCCCCGCCGCTTCATAAAAAACCCCTGGCCCACCCTCGATGCGCAGGATTTGCTCCTTTGCCACCCTTACCAAGACTACCGGGCGGTAGAGGCGTTTGCCTGGGCCGCCGCCAGCGATCCCAAGGTGGAGGCCCTGCGCGCGACCCTGTACAGGCTGGGAAGGGAAAACCGCTTGGCCGAGGCCTTGATTGCAGCGGCCAAAGCGGGTAAAGACGTAGCGGTGCTCTTGGAGGCCAGAGCGCGCTTTGACGAGCTGCTCAACCTCTACTGGGGGCTGCGTTTTAGCGCGGCGGGAGTACGGGTGCTGCCGCTGCCCGGTAAAAAAGTACACGCCAAGGCCCTGTGGGTGCAGCGGGGGCGCAAGGCTTACGTGCACATGGGCACCGGCAACTACAACGCCCTCAACGGCTCGCTGTACACCGACCTATCCCTATTTACTGCCGATCCCAAGGTAACTAAAGAAGTGGCCGCGTTCTTCCGGGCGCTGGAAACCCGCCATGCACCGGCCCCCATCCTCATCAAAACCGGTCCGGCCATCCGCGAAGCCCTCCTCGAGGCCATCCAGAAAGAAGCCCATAAAAAGGGGCAGATCATCCTCAAGGTCAACCACCTCACCGACCCCGCCATCCTGGCCGCGCTCGAGGAAGCCGCCGAGAAAGGGGCGCGGGTAGACTTGATCGTGCGCAGCACCCTCACCCTGCTTCACCCCAAGTTCCACGCCCGCAGCCTGGTAGGGCGTTACCTCGAACACGCCCGGGTGGCGGCTTTCAAAAACCGGGGCAAGTGGGCGGTTTGGGCCGGGAGCGCCGACCTCATGCCGCGCAACCTGGACCGCCGCTACGAGCTATTCTTTCCGGTGCTCGACCCAAAGGCCAAGCGCCGGGTCTTGCGGCTGCTCAAAAGCCAGCTCAAGGATGATGTGAACACTTTCCTCCTGTACCACGACGGTTCACAAAGGGCTCTGTGGAAAGGTAAACACGACGCCCAGCGCCCCTAGGGATCGTTGCCATAGGCGAGAACGATCCACCGCGTTTCGCGTGCAAGGGGCATCGTGAGCTCCGCCTGGCACCTACCGGGCCTCGAGGGTCGGAGCCGAACCGGGCTCGAGCAGGCTACGGTGGTCCTTGAGCACCACCCCGCTCAGCCCATGTTTGCGCACCAGGCGGTCAAGGTGGGCCTGGCGCTCGGCCAAACGGGCGCCGTAGGAGGCGTTGGCTCCATGTTGGGCGACAGCGACACCCCGACCGGGTAGCCGTAACAGCGGGTATCCAGCCTCAACCACCCGCAAATACCAGTCCCAATCCCAGTAATCGGCCATCTCGGGGTCAAACTTTCCCAGCTTTTCGTGCAGCATGCGCGGATAGGCCACCGCAGAGGCCAGCAAGGTATTGTCCTGGCGCAAGCTTTGGGGGGTTGCGGCGAAGTCGAAGGGGTGGCGCTCGAGCTCGATTCCTTCGCGCTCGCGCACCAGCCACCCACCCCGGTACACCAGCGCGGGTCCGTTGCGCAGCGCCCGCAAGATGCGGTGCAGGTGGTATTCGTCTTCCCACCAGTCGTCATCGTCCAGCAAAGCCACCACTTCGCCGTGGGCCTGCTCGAGGGCGGCGTTTCTGGCCTCGACCTGCCCCCGGCCAGGATTGCGAAAGGGCCGGATACGCGGGTCATCCAGCGAGAGCGCGGCCTCCATGCCCTCTCCCGCCCCGTCATCGGCCACCAGGGCTTCCCAGTGGGGATAGCTTTGGGCCTGCAGGGAGCGCAAAGCTCGCCGCAACAGCTCAGGCCTTCCTCGGGTGGGCACCAGGATGCTGACCATGTACCCCAAGTTTGCCACATCCTTGTCATCCCGCCCTCAGGTCAGGGCCTGCACCGTATAAGCTGGAGAGGTGACTAAGGCCAAGATCTGCGGCATTACCCGCCTGGAGGACGCCCTGCTGGCCGAGCGGCTGGGGGCTTGGGCAGTGGGGTTTATCTTGGTTCCGGGTACCAAGCGCTACCGCCCGCCCGAGCACGTCCGTCGGATCAGCGAGCAGCTGGGGCCTTTTATCTGCCGGGTCGGGGTGTTTCAAGATGCCCCGCCGGAGGTGGTGCTCGAGCACATGGCGCAGGCCAAGCTCCAAGTCGCCCAACTCCACGGCTCTGAGCCCCCCGGCTGGGCCGAGAAGGTGCGCCAGCATTACCCGGTCATCAAGGCGTTCCAGCTGAGCGGACCTGCCGATGCGGCGATGCTCGAGCAGGCCCTGGCTTATCCCTGCGACGCTTTGATGCTAGACGGGGTCAACCCCGGGAGCGGACAAGGGTATCCGCTTGCGTGGCTCGAGCCCTTCCTAGGGCATCCCCGGCTCATCGTAGCGGGTGGGCTGAACCCCGAGAATCTGCCTTCGGTATTGGCTTTACGGCCGTATGCGGTGGATGTATCGAGTGGGGTGGAGGAAGGCCCCGGGCTCAAAGATGGCCAGAAAGTCGAGCGCTTCTTGGCGGTGGTTTCAAGAGCACGGTGAGTGCCCCTCCGAGATTGGGGATCTGCGTTTGGCGGGTACGGATACGGCTTACCAGACCCCTTATTTCCCCCACCTGCGTCGCCCGGCGCGCGCAGGCAGGGAAGAGGGGTAGGTTTTGCTACCGGCGCGAGCAGGGGCTGGCTGCCGCCCGCGAGCTATTTGGCTAAGGGATAAACTCCAAGAACTCCAGCCGATTCCCGAACGGGTCGGTGGTGTAAAACCTTCTGCGACCCGGGATCATTTCATCCCACTGCACCGGGTATCCGGCCTTCTCCAGGCGTCGGGCTAGCCTTCGAATCTCCGTCACCACGAAGGCGGGGTGGGCTTTTTTGGCTGGTTGGAAAAGCTCTTCGATCCCTAAGTGAAGCTCCCGGTTATCCGCGAGTCTGAACCAGACACCTCCTCGGTGGAGGAGTTTTTGCGGTTTGGGGATCTCTGTTAGCTCGAGCAATTCTCCATAAAACGCCCGGGCCTGGGTCTCTTCGCCGTGCGGCATGGCTAGCTGAACATGATCCAACCCCTGGACCATACGCACCTCCGGTAGTGTTTGGCCCGGTGTTCAGATGCTGAGCGGACTGGCCAAACCTTGGCTCTCGCGAGCGCTTGGGGCATAGGGCTATCCCCCAAACTTCGGCGCTCGCTTTTCGAAGAAAGCCGCGATTCCTTCAGCCAGGTCACCGGTCTCGCGCACCCAGGCGTTGGCCATGGTCGCCAGCCGGAAGCCGTCCTCGAGCCCCATCCCCGGCAGGGCGTGAAGGAGTTCTTTGGTGAGCGCGAGCGAGGTGGGCGCGCCTGCGATGACCTCCCTGGCTAGCTCCAGGGCCTCGTCCAGGACTTGTTCCTGAGGTACGACCCGGTTCACCAGGCCCATCCGGTAGGCCTCTCCCGCCGAGACGAGTTTTCCGGTCAGCAGCAGCTCCTTGGCGTGTTTTTCTCCCACGTTTCGCACCAGGATGACCCCTACCAAAGCCGCCACGAAGCCGATCTTGACCTCGGTGTAGCCGATGCGGGCCTCCTCGCTCATCACCGCCAGGTCGCAAGCGGTCGCTAAGCCGGCCCCGCCCGCCACCGCCGGACCCTGGATGGCGGCTATGGTGGGTTTAGGGAAGGTGTATACACGGTGGAAAAGGCGCATGAGTTCCCTTGAGTGGGCGTAGTTGGCCTCGGCTCCCGCGGTGGTGACGGTTTTGAGGAACTCGAGGTCGGCCCCCGCACTAAAAGCCGACCCGGCCCCGGTCAGCACCAGCGCCCGCACCGAGGGCTCCTGCTCGGCGGCCTCGAGGGCTTTCAGAAGCCCCGAGACCATCTCGGGCGAGAGGGGGTTGCGCCGCTGGGGGTCATTGAGGGTCAGGATGCGGAGGCTGCCGTGATCGCGGGTTAGCACGCTCATGTTTTCATGCTAAAGCACCGGAGGGGGCGATGCTGTATCGCCAGGTGGCACGACTTGCAGTTCGGCTCGAGTCCGGCTATACTCGGCAGTTGGCACGGCCTTACGGAAAGCCCTGAGGCCGAGCTTCGTCCGGGTTTGTGGGGCCCGCGCGCCCTACCGGCGAAGCGTGACGGGGGATTTTCATGTTCGCGATCATCAAGACGGGTGGGAAACAATACCGCGCCGAACCCGGGGCTAAGCTTCGGGTGGAGAAGCTCGAGGCCGAGCCCGGGACGACCGTGGAGTTCGACGCGCTGATGCTCGGCGGTGAGCAAGTGACGATAGGTGCCCCTTTCGTCGCCGGGGCCAAGGTGGTGGCCGAGGTGGTGGGGCACGGTAAGGGCAAAAAGGTACGGGTGGCTAAGTTCAAGGCCAAGATACATTACCGGCGCAACCGGGGTCACCGCCAACCCTATACCGACATCGTGGTCAAGGAGATCCGGGCGTAAAGCCGGAGGCTGATAGCCGATGGCCGCTATTAGCTACTAGCTGTACGCTATCAGCGAGGTTTATATGGCACACAAGAAGGGTCTGGGTTCAACCAAGAACGGACGTGACTCCCAAGCCAAGCGCCTGGGGGTCAAGCGCTACGGCGGTCAGGTGGTGCGGGCTGGGAATGTGCTGGTGCGCCAGCGGGGCACCAAGTTCAACCCCGGGGCGGGCGTGGGCATGGGCCGCGATCACACCCTCTTTGCCTTGGTAGATGGGGTGGTCGAGTTCCACGACAAGGGCCGCCTGGGCCGGTATGTCTCGGTTAAGCCGCTCGGTGGCGCTGGCGAAGCCTAGCCTTCCCCCGTCCGGTCTCTCCTGGGGTCTCCCGGGTACTCCGGGCGGGATTTTTGTTGGATGATGTTTCGGGATGTCCTCGAGATCACCGTGGCTGCCGGTAGGGGCGGTGACGGGGCGATCAGCTTTTGGCGCGAGAAGTACATCGCCAAGGGCGGCCCCGACGGGGGCGACGGGGGCCAGGGGGGATCGGTGGTCCTGCGGGCCTTGGGCCAGGTGGACTCGCTCTCTAACCTCTCCAAACGCACCTACAAGGCTGAGGACGGCCAGCACGGCTCGGGTAAGGGCATGTTTGGCAAGGCTGGGCGTGACCTGGTGATCGAGGTCCCCCGGGGAACCCGGGTCTTCGATGCCGAGACCGGGGCGCTTTTGGCGGACCTGACCGAAGAGGGCCAGACCCTGGTAGCCGCGGAGGGCGGGCGAGGGGGTTGGGGCAACGCTCGCTTCGTCACCCCCACCCGCCAGGCCCCGCGCTTCGCCGAGGCCGGGGAGCCCGGAGAGAAAAGGCGGCTGCGGCTTGAGCTGATGCTCCTGGCCGACGCGGGGCTGGTCGGCTACCCCAATGCCGGGAAGTCCAGCCTGCTGGCGGCGTTGACCCGCGCCCAGCCCAAGATCGCCAATTACCCTTTCACCACCCTATCCCCCAACCTGGGGGTGGTGGAGCGCGGCCTGGAGCGCTTTACCCTGGCCGACATCCCCGGCATCATCGAGGGAGCGAGCGAGGGTAAGGGGTTAGGGCTCGAGTTCCTGCGGCACATCGCCCGTACCCGGGTTCTGCTGTATGTGCTGGACGCCAGTGAGCAGCCCGCCGCTACCTTCCAAACCCTGCGGGCCGAACTGCAAAGCTACGACCCCGCCCTTCTCGGCCGGCCTGCCCTCATCGCCCTCAACAAGGTGGACTTGCTGGAGGAAGAAGAGGTGCGCCGGCTCGAGGGCGAGCTTTCCCGAAGCGGTCTGCCGGTGCTAGCCATCTCGGTGCTCGAGCGGAGAGGGCTGGAGGGCCTGGTGGAGGCCCTTTTTGCGCTGGTGGCGGCAGCCCCCCGGCCAGCCCTAGCCACCCCCGCGCCGCCCCTCGAGGAGCCCCAGGGGGTTCATGTGCGCGAGGTCGAGGAAGGGGTCTACGAGGTGCAGGCTCCCCAGGTGGAGCGCCACCTCAGGCGCCTCAAGGGCGATTTGATGGAGGCCTCGAGCTACCTGCAAGACCTCTTCAAGCGCTATGGGGTCGAGTCCGCCCTTAAGTCCAAAGGCGTGCGGGCTGGCGACACCGTGCGCTTGGCGGGCCTCGAGTTCGAATACATTCCTGAGGTCTAGATGTCGGCTGAAGGCCAAACGTTTTACCCCAAGGGGCGGCTCCGGGCCTCCGGGGCTGCGCGCGTCGCCATCTTCGGTGGCAGCTTCGACCCTGTTCATCTGGGCCACCTGATGGCTGCCTCCGAGGCGGCGGAGGCGCTGGATTTAGATAAAGTGCTCTTCGTGACCGCGGCCCGTCCCCCGCACAAAACCCCGGTGGCCCCACCCGAGGCCCGCCACGAGATGGTAGTGCTGGCGACAGCCTACGATCCCCGTTTTGAGGCCAGTCGGCTCGAGCTGGACCGCCCCGGCTTCAGCTATACCGTGGACACCCTGCGCCAGGCCCGTCGGCTCTATCCTCAGGCGGAACTCTTCTTTATCACCGGGGCCGATGCCTATCGCGATATGGACGGCTGGCACGAGGCCGAGGCCCTGCCCGAGCTGGCCCAGCTGGTGGCGGTAACCCGACCCGGCTATCCCTTTTCCATCCATCCTTTTTTCCAAGCCCACGTTCGGTTATTGGATATCCTCGATTATGAGGTTTCCAGTACGATGGTGCGCGAACGGCTGCGGGCCGGACGCAGCATCCGCTATCTGGTGCCGTTGGAGGTCGAAGAGTACCTGGCCAAACACGGGTTTTACCGATAAGCGAGATGGACCAGGAGGGGAGAGAAGTTGATTCAACGTCGGAAAACCGCACCGCAAACCCCGAGGCTACGAGAAGAGGGGCTGAAACCGACCCAGCCGCCTCGTGAGACCGCAAGCGAGGCACCGGATTCCTCCCTGGGGGTAGAGCCCCTGATCGAACGGGTTAAGGCCCTGGTCAAACCCGAGCGCTTTGCCCACATCCTCAGGGTGGCCGAGCTGGCCCGCCAGATCGCGGAGGCCAACGGGCTGGATGGCGACCGGGCTTATTTGGCCGGTATTCTCCACGACGCGGCCCGCGACCTGCCCCCCGAACGTCTGTTCGAGCTGGCCCCGCCGGAGATCCCGCTCGAGCGCGAGCACCCCAAGAGCCTGCACGGGCGCGCCGGGCGGCGTCTGGCCGAGGGGTGGGGGGTGAGCGATCCGGAGGTGCTCGAGGCCATCGAGGGGCACGTCTACGGGGTAGACCCCACCTATCCGGTAGCCATGGCGGTGTACGTGGCCGACGTTTCCGAGCCGGGCCGGGGGGTCAACGCCGAGATTCGCGAGCGGGCGCTGGCCGGTGACCTGCTGGGGGCCTACCGTGAGGCGGTGGAGACCAAGTTGCGCTACCTCGAGGGCAAGGGCATCCCTCCCCACCCCCGCACCTTTTCGGCGCACAAGAAATTGGTGCAGGGAGCCGGGTGAGGGGGCCGCGCTCACCGCGCTTGGCAGCTTCTTGAATTCGGTGTAAGCTGCTCCCGCCTCTGCGGCTATGGGTTGGGCTGACTCCTCTGCCCGGCCTCGGTTCGTTCGGTGTAGCGTTTGGTGATTATGCGTCCTCGGATCTCCTTGCTCCTGCTTGGCCTGGCCCTGCTGGCCTTGGCTGGGGTGCTGGCTTTGACTCCCTCCAAGAGCGAGCTGCGCTCGGGAGAGAGCGCCGCTTACCGGGTTGGCCCGTTACCCGAGATGAGCCTGGTGGTGGCGGCCCGCGACACCGAGTACTGTGGCTACCACACCGCCTGCGGGCCAGGGAAGCGCACCGACACCATCCTGTACGTTCACTTGCGAGGAGGGCAAGCCGAGATCCTGGCGATCCCACGCGACCTGCTGGTGACCTACCAGGGGGTGAGCGGCAAGGTCAACGCCATTTACGGACGTATGGGCGCTGACGGTTTGCGCCGGGCGGTGGAGGAGTTGCTGGGGGTGCCGGTGGAGCACTACTTGATCCTCACCTTCGATAGCGTGGCGAAACTGGTAGACGCCGTGGATGGCATCGAGGTGAACCTTCCCGAGCCGATGCGCTACACCGACCGGGCTGCCGGGCTCTTCATCGACTTTCCCGCCGGGTGGGTCAAGATGGATGGCAAGGACGCGGTCAAGTACATGCGCTTCCGCCACGACGCCAGCGGCGACTACACCCGCCTGGACCGGATCAAGGGGGTGCTCTCCCAGGTGGCCCAGAAGGCCCAGAGCCCGCGTTACTGGTTGCGTCTGCCGGAGGTGGCCCAGGAGGTCTGGCACCAAATCGAGACCGATCTGAACTTGCCAGAAGCCCTGGCCTTTCTGCCCTACGCCCGCGGCCTCACCCTGCGGGTGGCCAGTTTGCCCACCTACGAAGAGGGCAACTACCTGCTCTCCGACCCAGCCCAGCGCGCGAGCTTCGTACAGGGATTTTTGGGGTTAGCCCAGGGTGAGGCTACCGCCGTTCCCGAGGGGCGGGTGCTGCTGGTGAATCAGGGGGGTAAAGGGGGGCAGTGGCTCGAGGGCTTCGCCCAGATGGCCCTGCCCGAGCCCGAGCTGCGCGAGGAGAATCTGGGGCTCGAGCCGGGCGTATACATCTCCTCCTCGGCTTTGGCCAGCCCCCGCAGCCGCCAAGTCCTGGAACTGGGTCGCTACTACAGCGACCTCCTGCACCTGCCGCTCATCGGTCGCTTCCGGCCCGTGGTGGAAGGGTACGACGCGGTGGCGGTGTTGGATCCGCCGCCCCCCTAGCCCGGGCGGGGGTGTGCTACACTCAAACCAGATGGTCAAACCCGTAGAAGCCCAGACCCTCATCAGTCGGATTCGTCAAGTCCTGGACGACAAAAAAGCCGAGAACGTGGTGGCCCTCGACCTGCGCGGGGCCTCGGAGACGCTGGACTACTTCGTGGTCGCCAGCGGGACCAGCCGCCCCCACCTGGAGGCGCTCGAGCGGGCGGTGCGGGAGAGCCTCGAGGAGCAGGGCATCCGCCCGCGCCACGTGGAAGGCCCCAGTCCCCGCTGGATTTTGCTCGATTACGACGAGGTGTTGGTGCACCTCATGAGCCCCGAAGCCCGAGAATTCTATGACCTCGAGGGCTTCTGGGCCGATGCAAAGCGAATCTAGCCCGATTTCCTCCGGCGGGGTTGCCGGAGGGCCTGCTCGAGCCGCGCAGAGGGGTGGAGCGGCCCCATGATCCAGCGTTGCAACAGGATATATCCCCCCACGTACACCGCCCCCTGCACCCAGAAGTTGGTGAAAAAACCCAGCCCCAACAAAGACAGCAGGGTCATGGCGATCCCTAGCCCCAGCACCACCGTAAAAGTCCGCAGGAACAGCCCCGGGAAAAAGCGCAGCGCCTCGCGCCAGCTGCGGATTCTGGCCTTCTCGGCGGCCATGCGGCGCAGTTTTTCCTCTCGGCGTTTTTTGCCCATCGCTCTACAACTATACCCGATGGCTAGCAAGGATAGCGCGCCAGCCCGATCGGATAAGCTTAAGGGGTGCGACAGCTCTTCCAGGCGCTGACCGACCTGCCTCACCGGGGGAGCGCGACGGCGCTCGAGGCTCGGGCGGCGGAGGTCCTCGAGGCTTACCTCGAGGGCCGGGGCCACAAGGTCGAGGCCCAACCCTTCAAAGCCCCGCGCAGCTATGGCCCTGAACTCATCCTCATCAGCTTCCTCCTGGCCCTCGGCGGCTTGCTCGCTTGGTGGCCCCTGGGGCTTTTGGGAAGCTATGGCTTTTGGGCTTACTTCAGTGGCCAGGGACCCTTCTGGAGCCGCTTTTTCGACCGCTACGCTTCGCAGAACCTGCTTGTCAGGGCCGGCTTTGGCCCTCGGACTCTGGTGCTGATGGCCCACTACGACACCGCCAAGACTTTTTTCCTCTACCATCCGCGCCGGGTCAGGGGCTTCCGGCAAAACTTCTTGTTCAACGCGGCGTTGGCCCTGGGCACGCCGCTTTTAAGCTTGGCTGCTCCGGGGGGAGGCCGGCTAGTGGGGCTGTACTTTCTGGCGCAGGCCGCTGTGCTCATCCACCGCGAGCTCACCGCCCCCTACGTGAACGGGGCCAACGACAATGCCAGCGGGGTAGCGGTAGCGGTGGAGCTCTTCGAGCGCCTAGCGCGCGCGCCTTCGGGCTGGCAAATCCTCCTGGCGCTCACCGGTTCCGAGGAGGTGGGGGCCAAAGGGGCTATGCACCTGGCCCGCAGCGGCCTGATCCCTCAGGACGCCCTGGTGCTCAACTTCGACAACCTAGGGAAGGGAGAGCTGTGTTACGCCGCCGGGGAGGGGATGCTTGCTTATCGGCCCTACGTGGGGGCGCTGGTGGAGCAGGCCCGGCGAACCCCTGGGGCCAGGGCGGTCGCCTATCGCCTGGCCTACTTTGACACCCGGCCCTTCGCCGCCGGAGGTTATTCCTGCTTGACCCTGATCCGCTTGCAAGACGGGCTGCCCCCGCACTGGCACTGGAGCAGCGACACCCCGCAGCACGTGGATCCCTCGGCCCTCGAGGGCGCATTGGAGTACGCCCAGACCCTGCTGCAGGCCTTGGGGGTTCCAGGTTAGGTTTGCAAACCAGGTTATTTAAACTTCTCGGCTATCCTGAGGGGGTACGCGGTTCATCGGGGGCCCCGCTCAGGGTGACCTGCCCGAACGCACCGGAGACCTGTATGAGCAGCCTCGCGACCCCCACCCCCATCGTGGAGATGTTCAAGGCCATGGTCAACTCGCGCGCTTCCGACATCCACCTCCAGGCCGGGGCACCGCCCACGGTGCGAATTGACGGGAAGCTCAAGCCCTTCGGGCAGAAAGTGCTCACCCCCAAGGAGATCGAGGGCATCGTGCGGGCCCTGCTCACCCCGGCGCAGGCCGAGGAGCTCGAGTACCGCAAAGAGATGGATTTCGCCTACACCATCCCCGGTATCGCCCGCTTCCGCTGCAACCTGATGATGCAGCGGGGCAGCTACGGCCTGGTGATGCGGGTAGTCTCAGACGCGATCCCCAGCTTTGAAGCGTTGGGCCTGCCTAGCGAGGTGGTACAGGGGCTCGCCTCCAAGGAGCGGGGGCTGGTCTTGGTCACCGGCCCCACGGGGTCGGGCAAGTCCACCACCCTGGCGGCGATGATCGACTATATCAACCTGCATTTCGCCAAAAACATCATCACTATCGAAGACCCCATCGAGTTCTTGCACAAGCACAAGAAAAGCCTGGTGGTGCAGCGCGAGGTGGGGGTGGATACCGATAGCTTTGCCAGTGGCCTGCGCTACGCCATGCGGCAAGACCCGGATGTGATCCTGATCGGAGAGATGCGCGACCGCGAAACGGTGGAGGCGGCCATGATGGCCGCCCAGACCGGCCACCTGGTTTTCAGCACCCTCCACACCCTCGACTCCATGCGCACCATCAACCGCATCATCGACTTCTTCCCCCTGCACGAGCACCAGCAGATCCGGATCTTGCTGGCCGAATCTCTGCTGGGCATCCTCTCCCAGCGCCTGCTGCCCCGCGCCGATGGCCAGGGACGGGTGCTGGCCCTGGAGATCCTCCTGGCTACCCCCTTTATCCGCGATCTGCTCAAGGACGAAGAGAAGACTCCCCAGATCAAAGACGCCATGCAGGAGGACAACGTCCGCGGGATGCGCACCTTCGACCAGCACCTGGTGGAACTGTATACCCAGGGCTTGATCAGCCTCGAGGACGCCGAAGCTGCCGCCACCAGCCCGCACGAGCTCAAGCTGCTGCTGACGAAATCTACCGGGCGGGGGTTTTGAGCTGGCGGCTTGATGGGTTGACCTCACGTCCTGCGTCGCACGAAGGGGATCGGTCCCCTAGGTGTACGGCGGCACGCCGTCCCGATAGGGGATCGTCCCCCGGGTGTACGGAGCTTGCTCCGTCCCGAAGGGAATCTACCCCGGGTGTACGGCGGTACGCCATCCCGACAGGGGATCGTCCCTTGGGTGTACCGGCCCTGCCGGTCCCGATAGGGAATTTACCCCCGCATGTAGCGTAAGACGTACGACGTATGACCTAAGTCGCAAAAAAGCGTTTAGCGTCTGGCGTTTTGCGTATTGCGTATAGCGTACGACGTAAGTCGCGTTTTGCGTTAAGCTACAGTCATGCTAGTGACCGGAATGGAGATCTTGTCCAAAGCCCGCAAGGAGGGCTACGGCGTCGGGGCTTTCAACGTCAACAACATGGAGTTTGTCCAGGCGGTATTGGAAGCGGCTGAGGAGGCCAAAAGCCCGGTGCTGCTAGCGCTTTCCGAGGGGGCCATCAAGTATGGCGGCAAGGCCCTCGCCACCTTGGTGCGGGAGCTGGGGCGCGATGCCCGGGTGCCAGTGTGCATCCACCTCGACCACGGTTCCTCTTACGAGTCCTGTCTGCGGGCTATTCAGCTGGGCTTTACCTCGGTGATGATCGACAAGTCCCACGAAGACACCGAGACCAACATCCGCGAGACCCGGCGGGTGGTGGAAGCCGCCCATGCGGTCGGGGTGAGCGTGGAGGCCGAGATCGGGCGGCTGGGCGGGGTGGAAGAGCACGTGGCCGTGAGCGCCGAGGAGGCCTTCCTCACCAACCCCGAGGAGGCCAAGATGTTCATGGAGGCTACCGGCGCCGACTACCTGGCCGTGGCCATCGGCACCAGCCACGGGGCCTACAAGGGTAAGGGCCGCCCCTTCATCGATCACCCGCGTATCAAGGCGATTGCGGCGGCTATCCCCAACCCCCTGGTGATGCACGGCGCCAGCAGTGTGCCGCAGTCGCTGGTGGAAGCCTTCCGGGCTGCGGGGGGGGAGATCGGCGAGGCGGCGGGCATCCACCCCGAGGATATCCAAAAAGGGATCCAAGCGGGGATCGCCAAGATCAACACCGACACCGATTTGCGCTTGGGTTTTGTCGCCAAGATACGGCAGATCCTCAAGGACAACCCCAAGGAGTTTGACCCGCGCAAATTCTTGGGCCCGGCCCGGGAGGAGATGAAGCAGATCGTCAAGGCCCGGATGGAGCTCTTTGGCTCGGCAGGAAAAGCCTGAGTACAACCTCGCTGACGCGGGTGTACTGTCCGTCTCCTCCCGGGGGCTTGTCGCGACTGGCCGGTGGTAGCGGTGAGGTTCCCGGAAGCGCTTTCTTTGGCCTTCCTGGGGAGGCCGCCGATCCTACCGGGGCGCGCCCCCCGTAAACTCTAGACTAAAGAGCAAACCCCTCAAGGAGGAGGCATGGCGGCCAAGGATTACGACGTGAAGGATATAGCCTTAGCGGACTTGGGCCAAGACCGAATCAACTGGGCGGCCCAAGACATGCCGGTACTGCGCCAGATTACAGAGCGCTTCGTGCGGGAGAAGCCCTTGCAGGGGGTGCGGATCGCTGCTTGCTTGCACGTCACCAGCGAGACCGCCAACCTGATGCGCGCCCTGAAGGCAGGTGGGGCCCAAGTGGCCCTGTGCGCCTCCAACCCGCTCTCGACCCAGGACGAGGTGGCGGCTTCGCTGGTGGTTCACGACGGGATCCCGGTCTACGCCATCAAGGGCGAGGACACCCAGACCTATTACGCCCACCTCGAGGCCACCCTGGCCCACGGGCCCCACTTCACCATGGACGACGGGTGCGACCTGGTGAGCCTCATCCACAAGGAGCGCCGCGACCTACTGCCGGGAATCTTCGGCGGCACCGAAGAGACCACCACCGGCGTGATCCGGCTGCGGGCCATGGCCAAGGATGGGGTGCTTTCCTACCCGGTCATCGCGGTCAACGACGCCCAGACCAAGCACATGTTCGACAACCGCTACGGCACCGGCCAGAGCACCCTGGACGCCATCCTCCGGGCCACCAACGTGCTGCTGGCGGGCAAGACCGTGGTGGTGGCGGGTTACGGCTGGTGTGGGCGGGGTGTGGCTTCACGCGCGCGGGGCATGGGGGCGCAGGTGGTGGTGACCGAGGTCGACCCGCTCAAGGCCCTCGAGGCCACCATGGACGGCTACACGGTCATGCCCATGCTCGAAGCCGCCCGCATCGGCGATATCTTCATCACCGTCACCGGCAACATCAACGTGCTCGACGCACAGCACTTCGCGCTGATGAAGGACGGGGCCATCCTCTGCAACGCGGGCCACTTCAACGTCGAGATCAACATCCCCGCGCTCGAGGCCGCTGCCCGCGAGAAGCGCGTGGGCCGCCCCTTCGTCGAGCAGTACACCGTGGAGGGCGGGCGACGGCTCAACCTGTTGGCCGAGGGCCGCCTGGTCAACCTGGCCGCCGCCGAGGGCCACCCCAGCGCGGTGATGGACATGTCCTTCGCCAACCAGGCTCTATCGGTGGAGTACATGCTCAAAGAGCGGGGGAGGCTCGAAGTGGGGGTTCACCCCGTTCCCGAGGCCATCGATCGGGAGGTCGCCCGGCTCAAGCTCGAGGCCATGGGGGTGCGGATCGACACCCTCACCCCGGCCCAGGAAAGCTACCTGAACTCCTGGCGGGAAGGAACCTGACTTATGTCCCAGGCCGCAGAAAGGACGCCCCCCTTCCACGTTTTTTACAGCGAAACCCGCTAAACTATCGGGGTGAGCGAAGCGGTAGCTGGTGTGAAAGAAGCCCCGCCCTCGACCCGAACCGTGGTGGCCCTCTTCGCCGCCGAAGGTACGGAGGCTCGGGCGTTGTGGGAAACGTTGGGGCTCGAGCAGGCCATGAAAGGCCCTAAACCTACCCACCGCGGGATCTTCGCGGATCACGAGGTGGTGCTGATCGAGGCGGGGGTGGGCAAAGTCGCCGCGGCCTCCGCCGTCGCCTACGCCCAGGCTCGTTTCGAGCCGAGGATGGCCATCTGGGCCGGAGTGGCTGGGGCTTTGAACCCCAAGTTGCAGGCCTTGGATGTGCTGGTCGCGCACGACGCGGTGCAATGGGACGTAGACATCACCGCCTTCGGGCGAAAACCGGGCGAACTCGCCAGCGGGGAGCGGTTTGTGAGGGCCGATGCCGAGCTCTCTACCGAACTTTACCGGGCGGCTTTAGCCCTGCACCTGCCGGTGCACTGGGGCCGGGTGGCCAGCGGGGATCGCTTTTTGGCAGATCCTAACGAGGCCCAGCGGTTGCGCGAAGTCTTCGCTGCGGACGCCGTAGAGATGGAAGGCGCTGCTGCCTTATGGACCGCGGGCCGGCTAGGGGTTCCCATGGCGCTGCTGCGCACCATCTCCGACGGGGCAGGTGACGAGGCCACGGTCAACTTCCAGGAGTTTTTGGAGGCGGCCTCTCGTCGGCTCGGCGAAGTGTTGGCGCACTTTTTGCATGGCGGTGTATCGGGTGGAGGGGCTGGGCAGGTATAATCGCTCTATCGGGGGTGTGCGTATGGCGATGACCGGGCTGGGGGTTACCCCTGCAACGCAGGTAGAGTGCGTCGCACAGGCTGGGGCATCCGGGGGCAACCCATACCTTTCCCTCGAGGACGAGCGCCCCACCAACGGGGAAAATAGCGGCCTCGAGGTCAAGCTGTTCGCCGGCAACGCTAACCGGCCCTTGGCCGAAGCTATCGCGCGCACCTTGGGCTTGCAGTTGGGGGAGGCCTTGGTCGAACGTTTCCCCGATGGCGAGGTGCGGGTGCGCATCCACGAGAGCGTGCGCGGGGCGGATGTCTACCTGATCCAGCCCTCGGCCCCTCCGGTCAACGACAACCTGATGGAGTTGTTGCTGATGGCCGACGCTATGCGCCGCAGCAGCGCGGCCCGCATCAACGCGGTCATCCCTTACTTTGGTTATGCCCGTCAGGACAAGCAGACCCAGGGCCGCGAGCCCATCACGGCTAAGCTGGTGGCCGATCTGATCGAGCGGGTGGGGGTGGATCGGGTGATCGCGGTGGACTTGCACGCCCCGCAGATCCAGGGGTTCTTCAACATCCCCGTGGACGCCCTCTCGGCGGTGCGGTTGTTTGCCCAACATCTGTTGAACCATCAACTTACCGAAAACGCTGTGGTGGTCTCTCCTGACGCCGGACGGGCCGAAGAGGCCCGCCGCCTTTCGGAAAAGTTGGGCCTACCTCTGGCCCTTCTGGCCAAGCGCCGCACCGGGCCGCGCGAGACCCAGGTCACCTACGTGATCGGGGATGTAGCTGGGAAGCGTCCGATCCTCATCGACGACATCGTTTCCACGGGGGGCACTATCCGCCGGGGGGTAGAAGCCCTCTTGGCTGCCGGGGCTCTCCCCGAAGCCATTGTGATGGCAACCCATGCAGTGCTGGTCGGCCCCGCGCGGGAAAATCTGGCCCACCCGGCCATCCGCCAGGTGGTTTTTACCGACACCATACCCCTCAATCCTGGCCTGGGCTACACCATTCTCTCCACGGCTGGGCTTCTTGCGCAGGCCATCCGCCACATCCACACCAACCGCTCGGTGAGCGCTCTTATTTAGAAATTAGAAAGCTGTAATTGACAAAATATAAAGTGTTGCTTTACACTTCCTGGTAAGGAGGTGGTGGAATGTACGGTTCGAATTGGCTGCAACTCGAGGTCTACAGCCAGTCCAGGAGCCTTGCGCTCCGGCGGGAAGCCCTGCAAAACCACTGGGAGCTCTGCCTGTGGCGCAACCGCGCCGCAGGTTGGCTCAGCGCCCTGGCGGCCCGGCTAGAGGGATAAGGGATATGGCCTCAGCGCATAACCCTGATCTGTTGGGGCTTTTGGGCATCGGCGCCGAGCCGGTGGTGCTGGAAGAGCATGAATTGGACCTGGCCGGGGTTCGCCAGCTCGAGGCCCGTACCTTCAACGGCGCGATTATCGTGCAGCTAGGAGCCGAGCCGCCTCACCTGACGCTTCGCCGTAAAGGGGAGGTGCACCTCACCCTCGAGCGTCGCGGCGACACCCTTTTTCTCGAAGCGCGCAAGCGTACCCCCCTTTGCGTGGGCTGCTGCGCCAGTTTCGAGCTGGCCTTGCCTGAAAGCTTGAGCCTAATCCTACATAGCTCGAACGGGGCCATCGCCGTGAGGGGCAGCGGGGCGGCCGAACTGAAGCTTCACACCTCCAATGGCCGCATCACCGTTAGGGAAGCCCGGGGGCCGGTCTCGGCCAAGACCTCGAACGGAGCCATCGAGGTCCGCCAGGTAGAGGGTGCGGTGGAAGCCCGCACCTCAAACGGGGCGGTGGTGCTCGAGGACCTTACCCTCCCTCCTGGTTCCCAGAGCAAGGTCGTGACCAGCAACGGCGCGATCAAGGTGAGGCGGCTGTTGGCCCCCGGAGGCTTGGAGGCGGAGGGTTACACCTCCAACGGCAGCGTGCACCTCGAGCTTCCGGGGGCCAGCGTACAGCTTCAGCGTCAGAGCTTTAGCGCCCTACGGGCTGGGTCGAGTCCGGCCCGGCTGCGCCTGGAGAGCTCCAACGGGGGGATCTGGTTCCAGTAGGGGGCCAAAGCCTCTACCGCGGCTCGATCTGGACGGTCTCCTGCACGATCAGCCCCTTCTCCAGCACCCGCCGGGCCCAATCTTTGGCAGACGCCAGGTCGTGGTCGCGGTAGTTGCCGCACTCGAGTGCGCTCGCTCCGGGAACCTCTCCCTCGAAGGCCACCACGTCTTCTAAGCTGGCGCGGAAGGCCTCCAGCATCCGTTCGGGGCCGATCTCGCCCAGCATCACCGCATAGAACCCGGTGCGGCAGCCCATGGGCGAGAGGTCTATCACTCCGTCAATGTGGCTGCGCAAGTACCCGGCCAGGAGGTGCTCGAGGGTGTGGATGGCCTGGGGTGGGAGGATTTCCTGATTGGGTTGGCCTAGGCGCAAATCGTACTTCTCGATGCGGTCGCCCTTGGGGGTCATCTTTACCCCGGCCAGGCGGACGTAGGGGGCGCGGACCTTGGTGTGGTCTAAGCGGAAGGATTCAACGAGGACATATTCCGACATGGGAGATAGCTTAGCGCTAACCGCGGGGGGACACAAACGCGCCTTGCATCTAGCCCCTGAGCCTGCGCCAGAAGGTGGGGAACAAGAGGATCATTAGGGGGATGAGTTCGATGCGCCCCGCCCACATCTGGACGATTGCCACGACCTTGGAGGCCGGGTGCAGGTTGCCATAGTGCCCGAAGGGGCCGAACTCGCCGTAAGCCGGGCCGGTGTTGCCGATGAAGGCCGCCGAGGCGGTGAAGCCGTAGAAGAAGTTGTTCTCGGTGATTCCGATGACTCCCATCCCCACGGCGAAGAGCAGGATGTACAGGGTGATGAAAGCGGCTACCGAGCGCAGCACTTCCTCGCTCACCACCTTGTTTCCTACCCGCAGCGGGAGCACCGCCTGGGGATGCAGCGAGCGCTGGAGTTCCCGTTTCACCAGCGCCCAGGCGATCAACCAGCGGATCACCTTGATGCCCCCCGCGGCGGAGCCGGAGGTTCCTCCGACGAACATCAAAATGATCAGGAGCATCTGCGCGGGCAACGCCCATTGCCCGAAATCCGTCGAGGCAAAGCCGGTGGTGGTGACGATGGAGGTCACTTGAAAAAAAGCGTGGCGCAAGGCAGGCTCGAGGCCGTAGCTTCCTGAGAAGAAGAAATACCCCGCGAGCGTCACCCCGCTCACCCCGATGATTGCCATGTAAGCCCGGAACTCCGCGTCGCGCAGCAGGGTCTGCACCTCTCGCCCGAAGAAAAGCCGGTATTGGAGCAAAAAGCCGATCCCGGCCAGGAACATAAACAGTGTGCCCGCCCACTGGGAAACAGGGGAATAGGCAGCAAAGCTTTTCGCGCTCGGGCTCAACCCCCCTGCCGGGACCGTGGAGAGCGCGTTACAGAGGGCCTCAAAGAAGGGTTGCCCGGTGGCCATGTATACGCCGAAACATACCAGGGTCAGCACCACATAGATGCGCAGGATCATCGCCGCGGTCTGGCGCAGTTTGGGCGTGATCTTCTCCTTTTGAACCCCGGTGATCTCGGTGAAGAAAAGCTGCCGTCCGGCCACCGCGAGCTGGGGTAGCACCACGATGAAAATCAGCAAAATCCCGATGCCGCCAAACCACTGGATAAGGCTTCGCCACAGAAAAAGCCCGTAACCCCAGCGGCTGAAGTCGGTGAGGACGGTGGCTCCGGTGGTGGTAAAACCCGATACGGACTCAAATAGGGCGTCTAGGGGGGCTAAGTTCCCAGAGATCCAGAACGGGATGGCCCCCAAAGCCGGAACCAAGATCCATAGCAGAGCCACCGTGAACAAGGCTTCAGCCCTCCGGGGATCGGTGTGAGCGCTGCCCAGGCGGCGCAGGAGCCACCCCAGGGTAACCCCCAACAATCCCCCCCCCAAGAAACCCGTGGCGTCTTCCCGGTACAACGCATCGAGAATGCCCAGGAGGATCATCACCACCCCTAGGCCTATAAAGACGATCCCTGTTATATAGGTGGCGACGGGGAACGGCCAGCCGGTAGGTCGAGGTTGAGAGCGAAGAGCCATAGCCTTAGCGCACTCGAGCCAGCACGTCGTCGGCCACCCGACGTTCGGAGAGGACCAGCAGGGTGTCGCCGGCGGCGACCATTTGGTTGTAATCCGGGAGGGAGACTTTCTTGCCCCGCTCCACCGCCACTACCGTGGAACCGGCGGGCAGCTCCAGGCTCCCCAGGGCGCGTTCACGGAAGGTAGAGGGCAGCTCGATCTCCAAAAGCTCGATGTTTTCCTCCATTAACGACAGGTGGTCTACGTTCTCCGAGTCGAGCCAGTCCACCACCTCGCGCACCGCGGCCTGGCGGGGGGTGAGGGGGATGTCTATCCCCACCCGCTCAAAGAGCTTGCGGTTCTCGGCCCGGCCCACCCGGGTGATCACCTTGGCCACCCCGGCCTGTTTGGCGAAGAGCGAGACCAGCAGGTTTTTTTCGTCGTTGTCGGTGACCGCGACCAGCACATCGGTGTTGTCGAGGCCCTCCGACTCTAGGAGGTCGGTGTCGGTGCCGTCACCCTGTAATACCAAAGCCCCAGGGAGCTCCTCGGCCAGCCAGGCACAGCGCTCTTCGTTGTGGTCTACCACCACGATCTGTACCCGGTATCGGGAGAGCTCCTGGGCCACCATGTAGCCCACGTTTCCCCCACCTACGATCATCACCTGCCGCACCCGGCTTTTGGGGGCGAAGCAGGCTTGCAAGGCGGTGAAGCCCATAGGGGTACTGGTGAAGAGGATGCGATCGCCAGGTTGCAGCTCGAGCTCCTCAAAGCCGGGGTCGCGGGCGGCGATGAGCCTTCCTTCGCGCAATACCCCCGCCATGAAGGTCTCCTCGGGCCAGTCGATGATCTTGAGGTGTCGCCGGGCGTAGGGGCTTTTCTCCTCCACCCGGTACTCGAGAAAGCGCAGCCGCCCGCCCGCCAGGGTCTCTACGTCCACCGCTCCCGGCACCATGATCACCTCGACGATCTCCTTGGCCAGCGAGCGCTGCGGCCAGAGCACCCGGTCAATCCGGGTGCCTAGGATCTCTACCGTGCGGGGGTCGGTGAGGATGTCCATGTAGGAGGATTTCCCCACAAAGCAGATCACCTCTTTGGCCCCCAACCCCTTGGCCAGCAGGCAGGCCAGGAGGTTTACCTCGTCCCAGTTGGTGGCGGCGATGAACGCGTCGGCCAGATCCATCTTGGCCTCGCGCAAGGTATCGGGATCGGTGGCCGAGCCTTCCAGAAATTGTACGTCGTGCTGCTCGAGCCGCTCGCGCAGATCGGGGTCCTTGTCGATGACCACGATGTCGTGCTTTGGGGTCAGGGCCTTGGCGATCTGTCCGCCGATTTCTCCGCCACCTGCGATGACGATGTGCATAGGCTTAGCTCCGCTGTGCGTCGTACGCCCACCGTCCGACGTCCAAACAAGGCCCGGGACCGCTAAGACCCTCAGACCACCGGCCTTCCTTCGGCGTGCGACGTGCGGCGTACGGCGTAAGATACCCCATCAGAACGCCCTCAGCTTACAACCGGATTGGGGTATTTGCCATTCCCCACCGGGGAACCCGGGGCTCCCAGGCCAGATTGCCCACCGCCTTGCCGTAAAGGTCGTAGGCCTCGGCCCTGGTGATGTGAACCCGGATGAGGTCTCCGATCTTCACCGTGCCGTCGGTCTCGGCGTAGACCAGGCCGTCAATGCCGGGGGCGTCGTACTTGCTGCGCCCCACCACCACCCCGGGCTCTTCTCCGTAGTCGTCCACGATGACCTCGAGGGTTTGGCCCACCTTAGCCCGGTTTTTCTCCAGGCTGAGGCTTTGTTGCAGCTCCATGAGGCGGGCTCTGCGCTCCTCTTTGACCTCTTCGGGGACCCGCCCCGCCAGGGCGTTGGCGTCGGCCCCCTCTACCTCGGAGTAGGTGAAGCAGCCCACCCGGTCGAGCTTGGCCTCGGCGAGGAATTCCAGCAACAACGTGAAATCTTCCTCGGTTTCGCCGGGGAACCCCACGATGAAGCTCGAGCGGATAGCCAGGTCGGGGGCGATCTCGCGCCATTCTTGGATCGTTTTGAGGTGGCTCTCTGCTCCTCCGGGGCGGCGCATGGCCCGGAGGATCCTGGGCGAGGCGTGCTGCAAGGGGACGTCCAGGTAGGGGAGGATCTTCCCCTGGGCCATCAGGGGGACGAGCTGCTTGACGTGGGGGTAGGGGTAGACGTAGTGCAGCCGCACCCAGGCCCCCAGTTCGGCCAGTTCGTTCACCAGGTCTACCAGATGGGCCCGCACCTGCCGCCCCTGGAACTCGGATGCGCGGTGGCGGATATCCACCCCGTAGGCCGAGGTGTCCTGCGCGATGACGAGCAGCTCCTTGGTCCCCGTCGAGACCAGCCGGGTGGCCTCGGAGAGGATCTCCCCCGCCTCGCGTGATACCTGTAAGCCCCGTAGCTTGGGGATGATGCAGAAGCTGCACTTGTGGTTACAGCCCTCGGCGATCTTGAGGTAGGCGTAGTGGCGTGGGGTGAGCTTGACCTGGGGGGGAATCAGGGTCGTGAAGGGGCTGGTGTCGGGGGGGATGATCCGGTGGACGGCCTCGAGCACCTTGTCCACCTGGCCGGGGCCGGTGACCTCGAGCACCTCGGGGTGGGCCGCCTTGATCACCTCGGGACGGGCCCCCAAGCAGCCGGTGACGATCACCTTGCCGTTTTCCGCCAGCGCCTCGCCGATGGCCGAGAGCGACTCCTCCACCGCCGGGGTGATGAAGCCGCAGGTGTTCACCACCACCACCTCGGCGTCTTCATAGGTAGGGGAAGTCTCGTACCCCTCGGCCCGCAGGCGAGAGAGGATCTGCTCGGAATCCACCAGGGCTTTGGGACAGCCCAGACTGACAAAACCAACCTTACCGGCCATACGCTCCCTCAAAACGTGTTTGCCCAAAAGGGCAAAGCAGCGGGGTTCGCTCTTGGCGAACCGGCAACTCCCCGAGTATAGCAGGAAGCGGTCTTGGTGGTTTGAACCCCGCGCTGCCAGTCCAGGTAGGGGCTTTGGCCCGCCGCAGGACGCTTGGGTAGAGCGCTGATGGGTTCGCGGCTTGGCCAGCGGGTCAACTGGGCCGGGCTATCAAGGCCCCGACGAAGAGCAAGACGGCTCCGAGCAGAAAGCTCAGCCCCAGCGATTCCCCTAACAGGGCCCAGCCCAGCAATCCCCCCACCACCGGCTGGGCGAAAAAGGCTATACCTGAGAGCACCGAACCGGCTTTGGCCACCGCGTACACCCAAAGGGTGAAGGCCACCGCGGTGGAGACCACCCCTAAGTACAGAACGCCTGCCACCGTGCCTAGATGGATCTCTCCGATGGGCATCCTGGCCAGTTCGCCCGGGACCAAAACCGCCAGCGCGACCCCTCCTATCAGGCTCGCCCAGGCCGAGACCAGCGCGGGGTCGTGCTGGCGGACGGTCTGACCGCCGATGAGTCCTAAGATGCCCCAGGTGAGAGCAGCCACGATGAGCCAGAACACCCCTGCCAAGTTGGTGTTTCCGCTCCCCGAGAGGACCCAGACCCCCAGCAGGGCGATCCCCAGACCGACCCAAGCCCGCACCGGAACGCGCTCGATCCTGAGCAAGGCTGAGAGCGCTACCGTCACCAGCGGGGAGGCCGTGGTGATGAGCGAGCCCAGGGCGGCCCCGGCTAAGCCGGTTCCGATGAACTGCGCGGTGATGGAGAGCGCATAGCCGACTAGGCCCATCGCGGCGACGGGGGCCCAGAGCTTGCGGGGAAGCCGCCAGTCACGGCCTAACAGGCGCAACCACAGCACCATGCACACGAAGGCCACCCCCATCCGGACCGCGACCAGGGTGATGGGGGGGATCACCTCCAGCACTACCTTGGAGACCACGTACATGCCGCCCCAGATCGAGGCGGCTAGAAGCCCTGCCAAAAGCCCACGTTGGACGTCGTTGGTCAACACTTCCTCGATTTTACTGGATTTCCAGGGGAGGGCCCTCGAGGTTAGGGGGTGGTTGGGTAACGGCGGGTGACAGGCTGCCCCGGCTGGCCCATCACCCCTTGGTCCTGCCCCCCCACCGCTACCCGCACCGCGGCGGGGTTCCCCGCCCGCACCACCACCGGCTGATCATAGCTGAGGACGGTGCCCTGCGCCGGGATGCCCTCGTAGAGTTTCTGTCCGCCGGGGGTGGTGACCCGGATCCAGCTCCTGCCCTCGAGCCGCAGCACCACGCTTTGGGGGTTGGTTGGCGGGGTGGGTTGGGGGTTCGCTAGGGTTGTACTGGGGCGGGAAACCGGCGGCGCTGCCTCGAGGGTCACCGAGAGGGTCTTGTTCTCGGTGAGGTGTAAGGTGGTTTGGTAGGGCTTGAACCCAGGAGCTTCCACCCGCAGCACCCGATCCCCTACCTCGATGCCGGGGGCCTGCACCGGAGACTGCCCCAGCAGGAAGCCATCCAGGTATACCCTGGCCCCAGGAGGTTGGGTAGTGACCCGCAAGGTGACCCGTTGGGGGGCGGTCGGGGGTGGAGGTGGGGCGACCTCTACGGCAGCGGGTTTGTTTGGGGAGGCGAACAGCCGCCAAACCGCTACCCCAACCCCTACCAAGATCAGCACCAACAAGGTCCAAAACCAGACCGGGAGCCCTTTGCGCGGGGGGGGCGTATCCGCGGTGAAATTGCCCGAATGGGGGCCAGTCTTGGCCGGGAACTCGGCCAGCAAGGGCTCTGGGTCTAGGCCCAGGACCTGCGCGTAGCGGCGAAGATACCCGCGGGATAATGCGGCCTCGGGGAGTTCTTCGTAGCGGCATTCCTCGAGCGCCTCGAGGATGGCTTTTCGCACCGCGAGTTGCTGGGCCATCTCGGCCAGGCTTTTTCCCTGGGCTTCGCGGGCTTCCTTGAGCCTCCGTCCGGTTTCGCACATTGTTTTGCCATTCTATGGCACTTTGGGCCGCTGAGGGTCAGGGATTGGGCGCCCAAGGCTGGGCTAAAGCCCCGGCGATGCGGGAGGCCAACCGCGCGTTCTCCTCGAGCAGGCGCAGGTTGACCTGGTCGGTCTGACCACCGGAAAGCTCGGAGATCCGCCGCAGCAGGTAAGGGGTCAGGCCCTTGCCTTGGATGCCGTGGCGGGCCGCTTCCTGGTTGGCCTGCTCGACCCAGGCCTGCACCTGTTCGAAGGGGAGCCCCTGGCTTACCGGGTTGGTCACCAGGGTTGCGGAAGGGAGCCCTAATTCCTTGGTACGCATATAGATCCGGGCTACTTCTTGGGGGCTTTCAGCCCTGGCAGGGACGCTAAAGGGGCTCTGGGGGGTGTGAAAGGCCGGGAATCTGTCGGTGCGGTAGCCGAGCAGGGTTACCCCGTAGGACTCGAGCCGCTCCAGGGTGGCGGCGAGGTTCAAGATGCTCTTGGCCCCCGAGCACACCACCACGATGGGGGTGCGCGCAAGCTCGGTAAGGTCGGCGGATTCGTCGTAGGGGTCGGGGTGAACCCCGCCGATTCCCCCCGTGGCGAACACCGCGATCCCCGCCCGGTGGGCCAGGAAAGTGGTGGTGGCGACGGTGGTCCCGGCGTTTCTTCCCTGCGCGGCCAGGGCCGCCAGGTTCCACAGGCTGGCCTTGTCGGCTTTGTCGTCGAGGGCTAGCTGCTCGAGCTCCTCGGAAGCCAGGCCCACCACCACCTCGCCTCCCAGCACGGCGATGGTCGCGGGGATGGCCCCCTCCTCGCGGACGGCGGCCTCGAGCCTTCGCGCGGTGTGCAGGTTCAAAGGGCGCGGCAGCCCGTGGGTGATGACGGTAGACTCTAAAGCCACCACCGGTTGGCCCTTGCGCAGGGCGGTTTCGACTTCAGCGGATAGGCGCATATTCCCAGCATACCCGTATCACAACGCAGGCCACACCAGAACCTCCTGCTCGGCCCGCAGGTTGTGAAACACCAGCCCCTCGGCGGTGAACAGCATCCGTGCGCCTGCTCCGGGTTGGGCTTCGATCATTATCCGCACCTGGCGCTCGCCTGCTTGCACCTCCACTGCCTCGAAGTGGCCGTACTGATGTATCCAGGCGCGGATCACCAGCGGGTCCAGCCGGGCCATCGTGCCTCTCCCTTCGGCGAGGGCGGTGCGGAGCTGGGCGGTGTGGGCCAGGCGGTGTTGCACCTTGATCAGCCCCAGCCGGGCCAGGTGGCCGAGCAGGGCGGTGACGGCCTCGAGCCCGAACTTGCTGCGGGCGGAGAGCTCGAGCGGGGAGAGCGGGCTGTTGAGCTGGCTCAAGACGGCGAGTTCATTAGGGAGCAGGGTAAGCTGGGAGGGGAGGTTGTTCACCCTTAGGGTTACCCGGTCAAAGACCCCCACTTCGATCCGTTCGTCGAGCTGGCGGATGGCCTGGAGCAGGTAGTGCTCCAGCGCTTCCGTAAGGGTGTGCCGGGGAGCTTGGTCCCCGGGCGAGAAGCGAAACGGCCCCTCGCGCAAGCTCAGGATCCGGTAAAGCCCCTCGGCCCCCTCTACCCCGCGGTAGCTGGCGTGTACCGGGCGACCCTTATCCAGATAGATCTCCCCGCGCGGTACATAAAACCCTCCGCTTTGCTTGCTCTGGCTCAGGAGTTGCAAGAGGTCGATCGGCCCCAGCAGGCTGAAGTTGCCTTCCACGAGGATCAGAATAGGACGCTTGCCGGGGAGGATTGGGTTATCTGGAGTAGCCCGGAGGAGCGCTCGCCATGCTGCTTATTGCTCTACCTGCTCGAGCGCTCGCTCCACCGCCCCCAGATAGCTCGTCCCGAAGAAGTGGACGTGGGCCAGCAGGTAGTAAAGCTGGTACGCCGGGATGGCCCGCCGGATCTCGGGGGGAATCGGGTAGAGCGCTCGGTAGCAGCGCCAAAATTCCCCCGGAAACCCGCCGAATAGCTCCATCATGGCCAGGTCTACGGCCCGCTCGCCCCACCATACCGAGGGGTCTAGGAGGGCCGGACCGCCCTGGGCGAAGTAGACGTTCCCGTACCACAGGTCCCCATGGAGCAGGGTGGGGCCCTCGCTGGGGAGGGGAGAGGAGAGGGTGTTCTCGATGCGCGGCCCCAGGTTTCCCAGCTTGCTCCAGGTCACCTCGAGCCAAGGCCGCATCCGCCGCTCGGCCCAGAAGCGGTTCCAGTCCTCGCCGGTGCCCGTAGGCAGCGCAAAGCTCCCCAGAAACACCGGGTCGTCCCAGCCGTAGGCGGGCGCGCGGGTTCGGTGCAGGGCGCAGAGCATCCGGGCCAGACTTTCCCAGTCGGGTTCGCCGGGCTCGAGGTATTCCAGCACCAGCCCCTCGGGGGAGGCCCAGTACACTTGGGGAACCCGTATCCCCGCTTGCCTCAGCGCGCAGAGGCCGCGGGCCTCGGCCTGGAACAGGCCCTGGGGCGGATGGGGGTGGGTTTTGACCACATAAGGTCCGGCGCGTACCACTTGCCCGATCATTCCCCCGCTCAAGGGTGTAAGGGGGTAATCGGGTAATCCGGCGCGTCTGAGCAGGTCTTGGAGAGAGGCAGCCATGGCTCGAGCGTAGTTTTACGCGCACGCGGGGGGGCCGATGGGCAAAAGAGCAGGGTTACGTGGAAGAGGAGAACAGGCGGCGCACGGTTTCGGCATAGAGCTCGGGCTGGACCTGCTCTTGCAGGATCATCTTTAGCAGGATAAACCCTTGGCCCAGGCTCAGCATCACCCGCGAGACCCCCACCGGGTCGAGATCGGCCCGCATATTCCCCGTGGCCTGGGCTCGCCGGACGACCTCCGCGAAGAAGTCCAACAAGGCCCCATAGGCCCTTTGGGCTTGCTCGCGGGCCCTGGGGTTGCGCACGACCTCCGACAAAATTTGCGGCAACATCCGGGAGAAGGGGTCGCCGTGGTCATCTATGCGCGCCGAAAGCGACTGGATCGCGGAAGCTACCGCCTCCGCCAGGTCCGCCGAGCTCTGGTTGATCTGCATGAAGTCGGCAATTCGAGAGGACATGTAGCGCTCCACGATGGCCGCGATCAATTCGTCCTTGCTCTTGTAGTAGCGGTAGACGCTCCCTGCGGAGAGCCCACTCTCGGCGATGACCTCCGCCATGCTGGTGGCGTGGAACCCCTCCCGGGCAAAGCAGCGCGCGGCAGCTTGCAGAATTTGGTCTTTGCGTTCGATTCGATGCTCCTCGGAGACCCTGGGCATGTCCCCAAGGTATCACAAAAATGAACGTTCACTCTTGACTCCCATCGCCCCACAGAGTAAGCTCAGATCAAGTGAATGAACGTTCGCTTTACAGGAGATCCCATGCCGCGATCCCCCACCCATATCGTCCTCGGCTCGAGCCTGCTCCTCCCCCTGCTGGCCTCGACCATGCTGTACATCTTCGCCTGGCCCGCGGTCAACACCAAGCCGCACCGCTTGCCGGTGGGGTTTGTGACCACCCCGACGCTGGAGGCCCGCCTCCCGCGCCTCCTGGAGCAAATCCAGGAGGGAGGGTTCGAACCCCGCTTTTACAAAAGCGAGCTTGAGGCGCGCGCCGCCATCCAAAGGCGCGAGATCTACGGCGCGCTGCTGATCGACCCCGCCACCCCGAGCGATTTCACCCTCCTCACCGCCTCGGCCGCGAGCCCCGCGGTTGCCCAGCTCCTCACCGGCATCGGGAACTCGCTGGGCGCGCTGCTCTCGGCAGCAGGGTTCTCCAGCCCCAAGGTCAACGACGTGGTGCCCGCCACCTCGAGCGATCCCCGCCAAGCCGGGCTGGCCACCGGCGTCCTACCCCTGATCCTCTCGGGGGCCATCACCGCCTTGCTGCTGGTGCGCGGGCTTGGGCGTCTGGGCCAGCGTATCGTGGGGCTGGGGTTGGTCATGTTGACGACGGGGGCAAGCCTGGCGGCAATCTGGCAGTACGCCTTCGGCACGCTTGCGGGCAGCTATGGGCTCAACGCCCTCGTCGCCGGCCTGACCGTCGGGGCGATAGCGGCCTTCGTGGCCGGGCTCGGCGCAACGATGGGGACGCCGGGCTTCGGCCTGGGGCTCGCCACCCTGCTCTGGCTATCCAACCCCTTCTCGGCCATCAACAGCGCCCCGCAGTTGCTCCCCGAGCCTTGGGGGGCCATCGGCCAGGGGCTGCCCCTGGGGGCGTTTGGGACCCTGATCCGTTCGGTGGCGTTTTTCAACGGGGAGGGGGGAGGGCAGGCCTGGACGGTGCTTTCGCTCTGGCTGTGCTTCGGCCTGGCGCTATTGTGGGTGGGCTCGAGGCGCGCCGCGCAGGGGGCGAAGGCCTAGGAGGAGGGTTATGGCTCGAGGTCAACGCCCGCTTGCCATCGGTCAAAGGCTCATCCCGTACCTGCTGCTCGCCGCTGTTCTACTCGGTCCAGGCCAGGCCCAGTCGCTCAGCTTGGGGCTCTACGGGCGGCTCACCCCGGAATACCTCACGCCCACCGTGGAGCTCGGCTACCCTGTCGGAGACGCTGCCTTCGAGCTGCGGGCCCAGCGGGACACCTTTGGCGTATCGGTGGAGAGCGCTTTGGACCTGAGCGCGGTGGGGCGGATCCGGTACGGGGCCAGGGCCAGCCTGGGCTTTGCCGGCTGGGGCTTGGAAGCCTTCGCCGACGGCGGGGTGGCGCAGATCGCCGGGGAGGTGCGCCTCCTGTACGCCAGCACCGCCCCCGCCAACCTCTGGGTCGGCGAGCGCGACCCAATCTCGCCCCTTTCGGCGGGGTTCAACGGCCGGGTCGCCGTCCGCTACCGCCTCTCCTCCACCCACACCGCGGGGCTATCGCTGTCTTATAGCGCCCCTCTGCTCACCGCCGAGGCCACCTATGCCCTAAGGGATACGGGCACCCTCACCGTGGGGCTGGGGTACAAGGCCGGCCTGTACGGCCTGCTCGGCTGGCGCGGCGAACTGGGGGAAGAGGGAGCGCTGCTCGAGGCCCTCCTGCGCGCGGGATACACGAACGAACTCGAGGCCACCCTCACCACCCCACTGGACGAGGAGAACACCCTCAAGCTGCGCCTCGGCCTGGCCTACCCCTGGGTGGGCAAGCTCGGAGCGGAGTACGCCAACTTCCGGCTGGACGCAGCCTACGACGGCAGCCTGGTGCTGTGGCTGCGGTACAGGCTGGACTTGCCGTATACGAGGTGAAACCATGATCGCAACCAAGAAAACCATCCCTCTACTCGCCCTCTGCGTGGCCGCCCTCCAGATCGGTCTGGCCCAATCCGCCGACGAGATCATCAAGCAGGTATCCGCCAACCTCAACAAGTCGCCCTGGGAAGCCACCCTGGTGGGCACCATCCAGAGCGACACCGGCGCGGTGCAGGAGGCGGAAATCCGGGTGCAGGTGCTCCCCGGAAGCGACCGCCTGACCCGCCTCGAGTTCAAAAAACCGAGTGCCCTGGAGGGCAACTGGGTGCTGATCTCCGAAAAAGAGGTCTGGAACTACCTCTTCCTCACCAACCAGCTCATCATTCAAAACCGCGCCACCGCCAAGCTGGCCGGGCTCAACGACAACATCACCCAGTTGGGCGACTTCGACAAGATCTCTGATCGGGTGGCGTTGAGGCTCGTGGGCGAGGAGAATACCCCGCAAGGGCCAGCCTGGAGGCTCAGCGGGGCTCCTAAGACGGCGGGGCAGGGGTTTAGCACCATGGAAATCCTGATCCTCAAGTCCGATCCCCGGCCGCTCAGCCTGACCGTCAAAGATGCGGGGGGTAAGCCGCTGGCGAACCTGAGCGTCAAAGACTTCAAACGCTCCGACCTCAGCGCCAAAGGGCTCAAGAAATATCCTGCCGACGCGGCGGTGGTGCGGAAGTAAAGCCGTGGCTAGGGGCTCGAGCCCTTCCCCAGCCCCTCGAGAAAATCCTGGATAGCCCCTTCCAGCATCTGGTACACCTCCTCGAAGCCCTCGAGGCCGCCGTAGTAGGGGTCGGGGACCTCGCGGCCCTCCAGCAGCAGCCGGATTTTGTGGCGCGAGCGGGGAAACATCCGGTACAGGTGCTCGAGGTGGCCCTTGTCCATAGCAAAGAGATAGTCGTAGCCATCATCCTCGCGCTGGAGCTGGCGGGCGGTGTGGGGGAAGTCGGCCCCGTGCCGCCGCAGCACTTCCTTGGCGCGCGGGTCGGCTTCCTCGCCTACGTGCCAGGCGCCGGTACCCGCCGAGTCCACCTCAAACTCGGCTTCCAGGCCGCGCTCGCGGAGCATCCGCCGAAAGATGCCCTCGGCCATCGGGCTGCGGCAGATATTGCCGGAACAGACGAAAAGCACTCGGATCATGATCGTAAAAGATAGGCGCAAGTTCAGCGCGAGCTGGGTTATTGCAGCCGGAGGATCACGCCCTCGTTGGGGCGAAGCTCGAGGGGGCTATGCACGGCTCCGTACCTATCCAAGTGAGTCGAGAGCAGGATCTCCCCTGGCGGCACCGCCAGCGTCTTGGGTTCGGCGGTGAAGTTGAGGGCCACCAACCCCACCCGTCCCCGCAGGTAGGCGAAGACCCCTTCGGGGGCCTTGTAGCTTTCGTAGGGGGCTTCCAAAAAGCCGGGGGTCTCTCGGCGTACCACCAACAGGGTGCGCACCAAGGTCAGCATGGACTCGGGGTCGGCGTCTTGGGTTTCCACGTTGCGCTCGGGATAGTCGGGGTTCACCGGCAACCAGGGTTCCACCGTCGAGAACCCGGCGTAGGCGAAGGGGGTCCACTGCATGGGGGTGCGCTCCGGGTCGCGCCCGGGGTCCAAACCTTGATCGCCCGCGAGGCCACGCTGGCGCAGCGCGGCAGGGTCTTGTACTTTTTCCGGGGGAATCTCCCCATCCACCATGCCGATCTCGTCGCCGTAGTACCAGGTGGGGGAGCCTGGAAGGGTAAAGAGCATCATCGCGGCCACCCGGGCTTGGGCGTGGCCAATACGGCTGGCCAGGCGGTGCTGGTCGTGGTTGCCCAGTACCCAGTTGGGCGTGGCCCAAGCGGGCAGGCGGGCCTGGTACTCCTCCACGATCTGCCGGAGGTTTTCCGCCGTCCAGTTGGATAGCCCCCGGGTGATCAGGTGGAAGTTGAAGGGGAGGTGGCAGCCGGGCCGCTCGGGGGTGCCGTAGTAGGGGATGAGCTGCTCGTAGGGAAGGTAGATCTCGCCCACCATCATGCGGTCGCCCTCGAACTCGTCCAGGACTTGGCGCATCTCCTGCACGATCCCGCGGGTCTCGGGTTGGTCCTCGGTGTAGATGTGGAGGTGCCGCCCCCGGTCCCACATCCCCGGTTGCCAGTGGGGGTTTTCCGGTTCGTCGCGGAAGAGGGCATCTTCCGCCAGCAGCCACATCACGTCCACCCGGAAGCCGTCTACCCCCCGGCGCAGCCAAAAGCGCATCACCTCGTACATGGCGGCGCGCACCTCGGGGTTCCTCCAGTTGAGGTCGGGTTGCTCGGGGAGGAACTGGTGCAGGTAGTACTGTCCGGTTTTGGCGTCAAAGGTCCAGGCCGGGCCGCCAAAGAAGGACATCCAGTTGTTGGGCGGCCCACCGTCGGGTGCCGGGTCGCGCCAGACGTACCAGTCGCGCTTGGGGTTATCCCGCCCAGAGCGCGACTCCACAAACCAGGGGTGCTGGTCGGAGGTGTGGTTGGGCACGAAGTCGATGATCAGCTTGATCCTTCGCTTGTGGGCTTCTTCCAGCAGGCGGTCGAAGTCCGCCAGCGTGCCGAAGATGGGGTCCACGTCGCAGTAATCTGCGACGTCGTAGCCAAAGTCCTTCATCGGCGACTTGTAGAAGGGGGAGAGCCAGATCGCGTCCACCCCCAGGTCCTGGAGGTAACCGAGCCTCGAGCGGATACCCTCCAGGTCGCCGATGCCGTCCCCGTTGGAGTCCTGAAAACTGCGCGGGTAAATTTGGTAGATTACCGCATCTTGCCACCATTTGCGCGCCATAGCCCAACCAGCCTACACCGAGCGCGAGGGGTTAATGCACCCTTAACTTCACGCAGCTCTGGGGTCAGACCAGCTTTTTTGACCCTTCTTTTCGGGGTATCCATAGATCGAGGACACCCCATGAAACGCCCCTCCCTCTATGCGCTGGCGGTTTTGACTTTGGTCGGTTGCCAGCACGCCGGCAAGGTTCCGAGCGGGCCGGTTCCAGTCGCCGGACAGACCTGCCCGCAGTGGGTGCACGACCGCTACCAGGTGCAGGGCCCGGATGGCCAGTTCTACCGCACCTGGCACCCGCCAATAGACCCTGAGTACGGCTGTGCCTTCGGCCACGAACATGGCGATGACCCCCGCACCAGCCTGGCCAATCCCACCCTTCCTCCTTTCGGCTATATCAACCGCCAGGCTGGGGTAGACGAGCCCCATGAAGGGTTCAAGGTCTTCGTGGTGAATAAGGGGGCCGTCAACGACGAGGGACGGGTAGCCCTTGCCAGTTCGCGGATCGTGGCCCACATGGGCACCGGCGGGGTGGGCCGTTTCACCCGACAGCACCACTCGCTGATCTTCGACCTGGTGGCCGAAGATGGGCACCGGGTGCATTTGCAGGGCATGGCCGATACTAAGCTGGCCGGTTCGATCTGCGAGCGGGACGAGCGTCTCAACGACGGCGATCCGAACAACGACATCGGCCGCACCGTAGTCACGCTGCCCGGTACGGGTTGCGACGTGGGTTCGCTATATGAGATTTGGACGTTTTCGCTGGATGTGGGGAAGGCGGTAGCCATCGCCTCTACTGCGGTTTTCGACCCCATCACGGTGATGGACCCGGCAGACCGCTCGAGGCTCGTACTTACCAAGGACGTCTTCCCCCAAGCCGCCGACCCCAAAGGCTGTGACCGCGAAGCCTACCATGGCCCCACCTACTGGTACAACGGTTCTGGCCCTACCGTCTTCTATACCGATGCCTACGGCAAGCCAGGGGGAAACTTACGGCAAGAGGTCTCCAACCACACCGATATCGGTATCCCCATGGCCCACCGCGCGGACGGTGAGCTCAACCAGTTCAAATACCACCGTCCAACCTGCGGGCCAGGCATAGGAGCCAGGAACTAGCGCTCTGGCAACTTGATCTTTGGGGCATTGGGCTTTACTGGCGTCGTACGCTATACGCCAAGGGTGTACGGGCACCGCCCGTCCCGAGACGCCACCCCACGGCTTACGCCGAAACAAGCGTCTCACTCCGCTCGGCGAAAGAAGCGTCACCCCACGGCTTGCGCCGAAACAAGCGTCTCGCTTCGCTCGGCGAAAGAAGCGTCTCCTTCGCCGCCGGTAGGCGGGGTAGGGAAAAAAGCGTTTAGCGTCTGGCGTTTTGCGTACGACATACAAGTTACCGGACCACTAGATTCTGCTCCCCTAGCTCGCCAACGGTTGGTGGCACAGCCAAACCCCGCTTTTGGCCCGCCAGCCCTGGGGAAGCTGAATAGGGCCGGGGGGTGGTACCGCCAGCACCCTCTGGCCCACAATCTCGAACTCGAGCGCGGTGAACCACCTATCGAGGGCCTGAGCGAGCCTTCGCGTCTCGAGGAAGTTGAGCCGCAAGCGGGGCAGCTTGGCCCCCAAGCTCTTGAGGCCCGCGTAGGGGAGCAGCTCCGCAGGGTCGCGCCACACCCGGGGCGGCCCGATCAGCAACTCGGCCATCACCAACGCCAGACCGGGGTAGTGCTTCTGGAACGCCTCGGGGTCGAACTCGAGGGAGAGCTCGAGGTGCACCTCTACGTCTTGCCAGACTTCGCGTTTGACGCGTTCCATGCCTTTTTGTAGCACATCCGCGGGAGAGGTCAAGTGGGATAAGTCACGTCCAGGACGGCAAAGCTCGCCTAGGCAGGCTGACACTCGAGCCCTTTTTGTGTCAATCGCTGCGCTATGCTTAGGGCATGCTCCAAAGCTTGAAAGCGCGGTTGGGTCAGAAGGTCAGCACCGCCTTAGCCGACCTCGAGACCCATGGGAAAGACGAGGGCTACCCGCTGCGCCGCCCCCCGGTGGCCGTGGTGTACGCCGAGAGTGTAGAGGACGTCCGGCAAACTCTGGCCTGGGCCCGGGAAACCGACACCCCGGTAATCCCCTTTGGCGCCGGGACCAGCCTCGAGGGACACACCCTCCCCTTAGGAGCGTGTGTAAGCCTCGACCTCTCCCGGATGAACCGCATCCTCGAGGTCCACCCGGAGGATTTTCTAGCCGTGGTAGAGCCCGGGGTGACCCGCGAGCAGCTGAACGCTGCCCTCAAGGGGACCGGCCTATTCTTCCCGGTAGATCCTGGGGCGAACGCCTCGCTGGGCGGGATGGCCGCCACCAACGCCTCCGGGACCACCACCGTGCGCTACGGTGGGATGCGGCAGAACGTGCTGGCCCTGGAGGTCGTCCTGGCGGATGGGGAGACCCTAGAGCTGGGCCGGGCGGTGCGCAAAACCAGTGCCGGGTACGATTTAAAAGATCTCTTCATCGGCTCCGAGGGCACTTTAGGGGTCATCACCCGCCTCACCCTGAAGCTTCACCCCCTCCCCGAGCATATCCACACCCTGCGGGTCTTTTTCGAAAGCCTCGAGGCCGCCGCCGACGCGGCTTATCAGCTGATGGGCTCGGGGCTCCCGCTGGCCCGGCTGGAGCTGGTGGACGAGCTGGGGCTACAGGCGGTGAACCGCTATCTGGGGCGCGATTACCCCGAGAGGCCGGGGCTCTTCGTGGAGTTCCACTCCTCTACCCGAGAGGCGCTCGAGGCCGAGTCCACAAGCGCCCTGGCCTTGATGCGAGAAGCCGGAGCCCTGCGGGTAGACGCTGCCCTCACCCCAGAGGAGCGCACCCTCCAGTGGGAGGCGCGGCACCAGCTGTACTGGGCGCTGGTGGCCCAGTACCCCGGACATCGGTTCATGATTACCGATACCATAGTGCCGATTTCGAAAATGCCGGAGCTGGTGCGCTTCGCCAGGGCCACCCTACAGGAGATGGGCCTCGGCGGGAGCATCGTGGGGCACGTGGGCGATGGAAACTTCCACACCCTCATCGCCACCGACGAAACCCTCTACCCCAAAGCCGAAGCCTTCGCTGCCAGGCTGGTAGAACATGCCCTAGACCTGGGAGGTAGCTGCTCGGGGGAGCACGGGGTGGGCCTGCGCAAGAAAAAATACCTCCTGGCCGAGCACGGCGGGACCCTCGAATGGATGCGGCGGATCAAACAGCTATTCGACCCACAGAACCTGCTCAATCCCGGTAAGGTCGTGTAGCGACCCACGGCGCAAGGCGCGCTACGAGGTATACCAACCTCACCCCAACCTTTCCCTGCTAGGGGTACGTCCCATGTTGAACGTCATACGTCATACGTCATACGTCATACGAAGGGGATCGGTCCCCCGGGTGTACGGAGCTTGCTCCGTCCCGATAGGGAATCTACCTCTGGGTGTACAGCCATAGGCTGTCCCGAAGGGAATCTACCCCGGGTGTACCGGCCCTGCCGGTCCCGATAGGGGATCGTCCCCTAGGTGTACGGCGGTACGCCGTCCCGAGACGCTTCCTTCGCCGCCGGTAGGCGGGGTAGGG